>LS998015.1:2904283-2907216 GCA_900498245.1 Candidatus Zixiibacteriota bacterium | reverse complement strand
CCGGAAATAAGGGCGCAGTTGGTGAGATTACCGTCAAAATCACTGCACGAGGCCGGCCAGCAGATCGGCGCCGCCACACACTGGAACAGGGTCGAATCCCGACCCGCATTGGCCACGGGGGGATTGTTAAGGGAAATTGTAATGATCACGGTATCTATATCATAGGCTCCACAGGCGTCAGTGACTTTTGCGATAATAGAATAACTGCCGGAGGAAGCCGGCGTGAAACAAATCATATTCTGTGTTGTATCAATCGTTCCGAAGGCGGAAAGAAGTTCCTCCTTCACTATGTTATTATTGGGATCAGAGAGAGTATAATTGAAGCAAATCGGTGTAGTTCCGCATTGGAACATGGTCCGATCGTCCCCGAGAGACAAGACCGGGGGCTGATTAATGACAAAATTGACATTGAAAGTCTTTTCGCAGTAGGCACCGCAGGAGTCCTCACAACGCACCGTGACGCTGGCGGTCTGGTTCCCGCTAGGAGTATAGCACCAGTTTCCGCCGGCGAGCGCGCCGGGACCGGAAATTATCTGGCATGATTTGAAATTGCCGTTGGCGTCGGACGCTGAAACGGGCAAACAGACCTGGGTCGGGCTACATTGGAAAATGGTTGTGTCACGCGGAACATTGCAGACGGGTGCGGCATTAATAGTAACATTCACAATCGCCGTATCCCGTTTTTTCAAACCGCAGGCATCGGTTGCTTCAAGAATGAAAGTGTAACTTCCCGAAGATGAAGGAGTAAAGCAAATCTGGCCCCCGCTATAGGTTCCCGGCCCGGTAACCAAAAGACAGCTGCTTAGATTACCATCAATATCATTGCATGAGGCCATCCAGCATATCTGAGCGGGAGTACATTGGAAGATGTTTTGGTCCGGTCCGGCATCTGCCGTGGGCGGATTATTCAAAGTGACAGCGGCAACAATAGTGTCTTGATCGGTGGCGCCGCATGCGTCAGTCACTTTGGCAATAAATGTATAGGTGCCGGATGATACCGGCGTGAAGCATACCTGGTTCTGAATTGTGTCAATAGTTCCGGCGCCGCTAATAAGTTGCTCTAAAGTCACATTACCGTCAGCATCGGTAATAGTGTATGGAAAACAAAGCGAACCGGAAGTGCACAGGAATATGGTCGTATCATTTCCGAAGGTGATACTCGGGAGACGATTAAGAGTTGCATTATAGGACATCATGACCGTGTCGGCTCCGCCACAGGAATCAGAGACCGTTGCAGAAATAGTATAGGTTCCAGCAGTCGTAACGTTGAAACACCACAGACCGCCCGAGGTCACTGCTCCATTACCGGACAGTTTGCTCCAAGTAAGAGTGCCGCCATTGGGATCAGAGGCGCTGAATTGACGGCAGACCTGCGCCGGGGCACACATGAATGTATCCACGACGCTGGGGGGATTGACCGCCACCGGGCGAGAATTTATGGTTACATCGGCTATCACCTGGCAAGTATCGGAACCACAAGTTGTAGATGCAATTACCGTCAAAACATAATGACCGGAAGTGTCGGCCGGGAAACAGACCTGACCGGAATTATAGGATCCGATCGGCGAGACTGTCACAACGGCACCGGCCCCGATAACACCGACCGGCACACAAATTGATCCGGGCTGACAGATAAATTTGGTCAGCGCAGAGGGGCAACTCAATTGTGCGGCCTGTCCGATATCAACATTAAATGTAAGGTCGCAGGTATCGGCTCCACAACTGGATGCGGCAATCACCCGAATTGTATAGGTGCCACTGGTATCGGCCGTAAAGCATAAATCACCGCCGGAATATGTGCCGAACGAGGTGCTGACTGTAGCCGATGGAGGGGTAATGTCAAGAGCCTGACAGACGGTTCCCGAATTGCACAAGGAGACAAGTATCGGAGAAGCGGGGCAGTCTATGTTGGCAAATTGCCCGAAAGTCAGATTGGCATTAATTGTATCGGCGTCAGTAAGGCCGCAGGGATCGCTCACACCAACTATGAATTGATATTGTCCCGCAGTTGTCGGGGTGAAGCAGATTCTGTTATTCACGGTATCAAATGTACCATAGCCGGAAATCATCGTTTCGACCAGTCCATTCAGACCCTGCGGGTCCGAGACGGAATAGTTGAGACAGACCTGTTGCGGCTGACAGAGGAACAAGCTGGTATCGTTTCCAAAAGCGACCGTCGGAGCGCTGTTAATCATGATATTTATTATAGCTGTGTCGCGTCCTTTGGCGCCGCAGGCGTCGGTCGCTTCGAGAATGAAACTGTAACTGCCGGAAGTGGTCGGGGTGAAACAGATCTGACCGCCACTGTAGGTCCCGACCCCCGAAACCAACACCACCGAACTGAGATTGTTATCGACATCGGTGGCTCCCGCCGCCCAGCAAACCTGCGTCGGAACGCACTGGAACAAGGTCTGATCNGATCCCGCACTCGCCACCGGAGCATGATTCTGATTCACCGTCACATTGATCGTGTCGGTGTCATAGGCCCCGCAGGCATCGGTCGCCTTGATTATGAAGGTATATATCCCGGTCGTCGCCGGCGTGAAACAGACCCGGTTCAAAACCGTGTCAAGGCTCCCCGAGCCGGACAACAACTGCTCCAAAGTCACATTATGCTCCGGATCGGTCACCGTATACGGCAGACAGATCTGACCGGAACTGCACTGGAACAGGGTCGTGTCGTTACCGAAAGCTATCACCGGAGCCTGATTGACATCAAAGGTCACCGTGAAAGTCTGCTCACAATAGGCCCCGCAGGAATCCTCACAGCGGATGGTAACCACCGCCACCTGATCCCCGCTGGGAGTATAGCACCAGTTGCCGCCGGCCAAGGACCCGGGACCGGAGAGAATCTGACAGGACTTGAAATTACCGTTGGCATCGGTGGCCGAAACGGGCAAACAGACCTGAGCCGGACTGCACTGGAAAATGGA
>LS998015.1:2196529-2209958 GCA_900498245.1 Candidatus Zixiibacteriota bacterium | reverse complement strand
CTTTCATACAATCACAATAATTTTTATAAATCCGTAGATGGAGCCATCTATACGAAAGTGTCCGGCCTTCCGGGCAGTATTAGAGCCCTGGCATGGAACGGATCTGAAATTGCCGCTGTTTTTCTCAGCTATAGCGACACCATGTACAGCGTGGCCAGTTCGATTGACGGTGAAAATTGGTTGACCAAAGGGACTTTTACCCAACCGCAAGCGGAGGCCCGTATAGACGCCATTATTTGGGCTGGGTCATTTTGGCTTCTCTCGTCCGCAAAAAGCATCGGAACATCACCGCCGCGGATTGACAGTTTGTTCATTTGGACTTCATCCGATCTATCGACTTGGAATCTGCGCTACTCGGATTCCGGGGGGTACATATCGGATTTTGCTTTTTCAGGCACGCGATATATCGGTATTGGGCAGGGAATGGTCGAATCTATCAATGGATATGACTGGCAGAGGGGAAATCTCTCTGATATCGAAGAAAATGGTGTGATATGGACTGGTCAAAGGTTCATCACAACCAGCTATAACGGCTCAGGTGCATATGCCTCTTCTGAGGGACTTACCTGGTCAAAATTTGACAATGACAACATCTATATTAGGGGTCTGCTATTTGACGGGCAAAGGGTAATTGGGGTCGGTCCTGATGGAATATTCATCGGCGAGCCATAAGAATTCTTTATATTTCTGCCAATTCATAGGCCTTGGCGCTGACATTTTAATTGCCGGACGGATATCCACATGAAGTTGGCACTTTCGGCAATTGATGGGATCTAAGGAATTCCTTAAGCTAAAAAAGCTGCTGAACAGCGATAGCCCTATTCGGTTTCAGGTGCCGGCGATAATCACCTCACATAATGCCGGCACCCGCTGACCGGCCCATAATCTTCATCAGGATCTGACCTATATATAATCCGCAATCGGAAATCGAATTCAATACTTTTACACAGCTCATGGCGGATTCCAACTCAAGTCCTTATTTATTCCAGAATCGAAACCGATTCCTTTTATTCCAAAGACCTCATCGGCAAGTGTACGAAATATTCTATATTTGCAGATAAAATTATTCCATTCAAGACATGATGAAAATTGTTGTTCTAATAAAATAATTGTATATATTTAACAGTGTGGCGGTTGATTGCCATCTATTCTCGGATAATTAGGTTTGTTACGAACAATGGGGAGGTTTTCTGGATTCGGACATTTTTGATATATCATTGAATCTCACTGAAAGCATCTGTAGAAATAACGCCTTAAATCTCATCAATTTTCTTAAGAGAGATTCCGGGAAGATGAGTAGCGGAGATTTTGACACTTATAGCAGATTGCCTGCTACCCATACATTCGATATGTCCAAGCTTCCCATGATTTTTCGAGCAAATATGGAAACTAGCGGATTAGTTAGCAGGTTTAGACGCGACTCGTCTTCGGCGGAGACTGATTTGCTCTGGAATGAAGTCATTAGTCTATATCTTCATAAATATATTTGTTGTTACTGTGGAACTCATGATCCATTTTATGCAAAAGCGGTTGAACCTAGTCCTGTTGGGGTTTTTATAAAACGCGATCATGCTGGTTCAGATGTTTCCAAATGCAATGTTTCTTATCGAGATCTTTACTCGTCTCAAAAATGGATAAACGGTAAGTCTATTCGCGGCCTTTCACTTCAGGATAAACTACAGACATTTTTCAGCATTGTAGATTTGTCAGAGATTATGTGGCTTGACGTTAGGGCGAATTTTGGCGGTAGTTTATGGTCGCATTGGGGAAATCCAAATGAAGGTGATTTCAAATTGGCATTATTGTCTGACAAAATCTACGAACGTAATTTTGAACTCCACTATCTTGGACAGATTCCTATTGATGCTTTCATGGGACTAATTTACCCTCGCCGACATGTTCTGACTGCGGAACGCCAATTCCAGCCGGCACATGTTTCGGATCCGGATCTGATTAAAATAAAACAACTTCGGCCCGATTTAGGGATTCTCTTCTATCAAAATTCTTATGACATCAAAGAGCGCTTTATGAATTTCATTGAGGCCTCATTTTACGCTAGTGTCGCTCTTGTTATGTCGGAGGTTTTCCCGATAAATATAGAAGTTGCAAAGGAAATTGCTTCTCATTATATTTAACATTTATATAGATATGGTTCTATTAACTCATTTTAATCCGATTTCTGCCAATCCCTCCGGTTGGCAGCGGCTTGACATCGTGCTTGCTGAGTATAAAGATGGCGGGCTTTTCAAATATTGGCTCAATGAAATAAATGGCTTTGAGATATCTGAACAGCAATTGAAGTTGGGGGAGACAGAAAGAACTGTTCTCAGAATTGATGATCCCCCGACTTGGAAAGAAGGTATGTCTGTATGGCTAAATCCGTTAGGTGGAGTGTACCTAATTGAAGGCAATTCTCCGATTGATGATGAATCCAAAAAACTGATTGCCAATGAACCGAATGAATATTTGAACAGTCCATATGATTCACTGATGCAAGTGATACCAGGCGAAATTATGGGGGATAAAATTAATGAGTTTCAGGCGACAGACATCATTATCTCAAAATATTTAAAAAATCAGACTGATATCATGGCAAAAGTGGAAGCCCTGGAAATGCAAATTAAGGAGTTGTCTTTAAGTAATCCCGCTATTACTGATCATTCAAAAACTGACTCATTGCATAGAGTCCCTGCATATCGCGATGATAATAATGATGGATAAAGATGCATATATAAGGCCATCGCTTCCGGACGTCAGGATTCTTAAAGAGGATCTTACAATGCTGGAAAGTGATCTGAAATTGTGGCTTGGTGGCTTCTCCCCAACGTGGGCTGTGGATTATTCAGAACTCTTTCGATATATGCATGTTATCCTAGATTTTTTGAGGACGAAAGATAAAGCGTCCTATTTCACAAAGCAATTCGCTGTCAGAATGTTCATGCAAGATGCATCAAAAGCAAAGATAATATTTTCCCAGTCAATCGATGAATACCGAGGTTCGCTAATTAATCTGGAAGAAACGGTGAGGCGGTTAATAAACGAAATAGACTGGGAAGATCTTATGCCAGAACCCAAAAAATATGAAAAGGTGTTTCAAAAGTTTGCAAAGGAGTTCGACAATCTAATTCCGGTGGAACAATTGGAGGGTAATTGGCTTGAGCAAATGGTGATTTCGGCCACTAAGGCTGAACTAATACGAATAGAATTTAACCGCGGAGTTGGAATTCTGCAACAACTAGTCAGCAATGGTACAATAGGCCGCATAAACCCTGAATTCGAATCTACAATAAATGCGCGGCCGGACTTTATTGCCTTAAAGGACGAGTTGACATCAGTAATAAATAAATTGCCTTTAAGTTCTAAGGCCAATATCCCCACATATGGAGCATTAATTGCAAAATTGACATTGATCAACCGTCATTATTCTGGCCAAAATAAACTCTTTGTAATGGTTACAGACTCCACTTTTTGGAGAACTAATGATATTAAGGAACTCAGGATGGAAGTCAATAGCCCCGACATCAAAGTCGCATATCCAAACGGTTTCCCGATGCTACGAAGCCTAAATTATTTGATGCTGGATGCTTTTGCCTCATTTAAGTATAGGAATATTGATAAAAGGCTGGCTTTCGTCTCTGAAATTAGAAAATTGGTAAGCGATGCTATTCCCTTATTATACGGCGCTGATTCAAATGTCATTACGAAGCGCAGGGCACACTCCGAATTAGATTCGTTGATGAAAAATCTGTCTGAATTGCACGCCTGGGATGCGATTTGTCAACAAACAAGTCTCCATATTCAGGGAGCTCTGGATGTAGATCAAAAGGAATTTCTAGCATTATCCACGAAGCAAATATTGGAGCGATTCAGTGCCGTAGTCAGCGACCCGACGAAGGTTTATGCGCAATATGTATCGCTGGAAAGCCAATTGGCATCTGTCAGACGATGGCTTGATCAGGAACTTAAACAAATGGGGACGGGAGACGTTAAGGAAAGGGACACTGCTTTCGGATTATATCCAATTAAAGCGCTAATGCCTGAAGATGGACCGATAAGAACTGAGCTGATTGCTTTATTTGACCGTATGTTACAACAGATGACTGGAGATAAAGAGCTACATGCTTTACTTGATGAAATTAAGCGGCTTCAGAGCATTTGTGACGGTTCACCGGCCATTTATGTAGCCGAGGCTATATGCTTAAGATGGTTGGGGCAATTCGACCAATCGGCAAAGTGTATTGATAAGGCAATCTCCCTTAAGCCCATAAATTTGGAGGCAAATTTCCAGCGGGCCGTGCTTTATCGGACTGTCGCTGACAGTCCATCCACTCCAGAATCTGAGCGGGGTAGCTGGTTGCTGAAAGCCTTGGATTTTGGATATGCAAATTTGCCCGCCGATAAGCAGAATCCGAGGATCTGTCAATTCCTGGCATATGTCAATTGGAGGATATTGGAGCATATGAATCCAGTCTTACATTTGGGCATTTCTGAAGCTGAACGAAAGCGAATTGACGAGTGTGTGAGGTTGTGCAAGCTGGGTTTGAAAGCCGATTTTCCGACTGATTCAAGAAAGGCAGCGCGCATAAAATGGATGCTGGTGAGGGATATTGCTTATTATTATTCACTTACTGGAGAACGCGACAATATTGTGATGGCAAGGGAGCAGATTGACAAAGTCCCGATCGAATTTCTAGACGCACCTGGGTACGATACGAAGGGTTACGTTTATCTTTCGCTGTCGCGGTTCATAGAAAAGAAGGATGTTTTGTCGATACTTCTGTTCTCCTTTAAATATTATTCGGAATCGATACGTTTGGGCTCCGAACAACGCTGCACAAAAGATGGCGTCTCCGAATCAATTCGTCGCTATTTTGAAGCAGGGGGTAATCCTTCAGATTTGCTGAAAAAATGAAGATGGTTTCGAATTTCATTCCTAATATGAATTGGCCGGGTATCTGTAATGATTTGGATACCCGGCCATATAGATGAAAACCTTTGCATTGGGCAAACCGCAAGGAATAAATCAATCCCCGGTGCTTGGGTAATCCTCATAAATGAGCATAATTTCTCCTTTCGCTAGCCAAATTCATAAGGTGACTGGCCAATATCTGAAATATCGGCATATTCATAATTATATCTTAGTCCTTCTATTTACAATGTCAATGTAGTGTTTAAAACGGCAAAATCAAAGAATTGTTCAAGTTATTTTATAGCCAATTGAGATTTACTATTTTAATAAAATCCCGGATGACCTGCAAATCATTTCACTGGAAATAATAAAATAAGAGTCGATACACATTCGTCGGTCGGGCTTTCTTCCTCAACAGGGTAATGCCCACCAAAAGGTTCATTAGTTGAAATGCGGCGTCAGTCGTAAAGTCTTATGTTCCACAAGTACTTAGCCGCGCAACTGTAGAATCCGATTATACAGCCGATATACGGGTAATATATAATGTTGTTCAACAGTTTCAGAAGGCATAGCAATTGCAGAATCTCTTTTTTACTTTTGTTCTTCTCGCGCTGCTTTGGTTTCTCTTCAGAGCATTTAAAAGAGATGCCGAAAGAAGAAGGACGACCGCCTTGGACCGGGAAGTGTCCGAATCCAGGAGACTTTCCGAGTGTGAGAAGGTTGTCCGTTATTTCGCCAATTATCAGGGTTATATCGCGCGTTCGGTCGTCTCCCGCGAAGAACTGGAAGAACAGATCGATTCGGGTTCCACGGCCGATATACTCTGCTCTTATATATTTGACCGGATAAGTCAGGTTAAAGGTATTGAATTGGGTATCCATGGAATCGGCAACAACGGCATGCCGGTTATTTTGCCAGATGAGTACCGCGACAAGCATGTCTATATCATTGGGAAATCAGGTTATGGAAAAACCAATTTCTTAAGATATATGATCCTACAGGATCTAGAAAAGGGCAATGGCATAGGCATTCTAGCGCCGGAGTACGAGATGCTGACTGATGAAATTCTTCCTTTTATCCCACAAAGCCGGATTGATGATGTTATCTATTTTAATCCTGCCGACTTGGCTCAACCGGTAGTATTGAATCCGCTCCATATCAGTCCCTGGGAGGATATTGATCTCCACGTTGATGAGACTTTCACCATTTTGCAGCGGGTAGTCGGCGAAGGCGGACCCAGAATGGATGAGATCCTTCGCCATACCCTTTATGCCTTGATTGAACGACCCGGCTCAACTCTGCTCGATATTGAACCGCTACTTGACCGACAGGATGAGACTTTGAGAAAAGATGTAATCCAATCCACTCAGGACGAGCAAACCCGGCAGTTTTTTCAGCATATCTACCCCCAATTTCCAAAAGACGCCCATTTCCCGATAGTCAACCGTATTGGCCGAATAATAAGAGCCAGATTTGTCAGAAATTGTCTTTGCCCGCCTAAAAGGACTTCATTAAACGATTTGGAGGCATCCAACAAGCTTTTAAATATCAGAAGTGCCATGGATGAAGGGAAAATTCTGTTGTTTAATTTGTCTGATGGCATTTTGGGAGAAGCGGCTAGCCAACTCATTGGGCAGTTGATTGTTTCCAAATTCCAGACTGCCACCATGAGCCGGGCCGATGAAGCCAAGCATAACAGAAAACCCTTTTATTTATATCTTGACGAATTTCAGAATTTCTGCGGCATTGCTTCCAAATCGTATGAAAGGATTCTTTCCCGTGCTCGGAAATACAAACTCGGTCTTATCCTGGCTCATCAGCAGACCGGACAGATACCACTGGAGTTACTGCGGGAAATATTCGGCAATGTTTCCACCATGGTTTCCTTTCAGGTATCACAGCAGGATTCGATCAAACTGTCCAAGGAGTTTATCAATCAATATGACTTCGAAATAGAGACTCTCGAACCCGAAGAATTATTAAGGTTGAATATTGGTGAAGCCTATTGTCGGATCGGCAAAAGCACCATTCCGCTGAGGGTGCCCAAAGTCGATGATTTCCCCAATAAGGAAATGGCCGAAAATATTATAGAGACTTCCCGGCAGCACTTTGGTATTCCAAGGATATTCCCGTCCGATAGGCTGGCAGGCGGGAAAACCCGGCTAGACGACGACCCTTTGGCCGGTCTTGATCCGGAAGAGGTGTTTGATTGAATAAGTCAAACTTTAAATTCACAGTGCGGGACAGTGCACTTCTGGTTGATCTGTATAAGCATCGCTTTCTGACCATTTCCCAATTGCAAAGACTCCATTTTCCGTCCATGCAGACCGCTTATCGTCGCCTCAGGCTGCTTAAGGAAGTCGGCTTGGCGGCTTCGTTTATGGTGGCCAATATCAGTGAATCAATATTTACAGTGGATAGAAAAGGATTGGAAGCAGTCGCGGCCGCTCTGGGGACAGAAGTGTCGGATTTGAGATTAACCGATATCAAATCCAAGCCAAGAGACCATTTCTTTATGCGGCATTTCTTGGCTATCAATGATTTCAGGATAATCCTAAAACAAGCCTGTAACCGGGAAAAGGTCAGGTTATTGGGCTTTATCCCAGACTACCAGGGAGAGCGTACGGAAAGGCGTGGAATAGCCAAGTATATCAGGGACGTTGTTTGCGACATAACAACAGAAAGGGATCAGGTTTCCCATACTCCTGATGGCGTATTTGCCCTGGAAAA
Organism: Candidatus Zixiibacteriota bacterium; assembly: GCA_900498245.1. Lineage (NCBI taxonomy): Bacteria > Pseudomonadati > Candidatus Zixiibacteriota > Candidatus Zixiibacteriota bacterium. Next base: position 2,202,319 of record LS998015.1, on the reverse strand, counting down.
GGAGGGTAGAACAGCCCTATTCTTTCTGGAGATCGATAGGGGAACGGAAATAGTCTCTGATAATACAAAGGGTGTATTAAAGAGCTTAAGGTTTTATACCAATTATTTAATTGAAGGAGGCTATCAAAGGTATGCGAAGGACTTTAGAATTGGAACACTTAAAGGATTTCGGGCGCTTTATTTGACTACGTCCAAGACCAGACTAATAAATATTAGAAAAGCCGCTTTTGGGCTTCAGGTGCCCCAAAAAGCCAAGCATTTTATCTGGCTGGCACTATTTCAGGATATCACATCGGGAAATCTCTTTTTGCCCGTCTGGCGATCAATCGATCCTGATGATAACAAGGTTTATTCGATAGGGGGAAAATCGTGACTTAACCGGGAGGTATTATGAATAAGAAATTGCGGGAAATGGAAGATCAAATCGGCAAATGTGATGACGCTGAATTGGTCAAGATGCTCGAGCAGGATTCCGGCAATTATGACCGTGAGACCCTTTTGATGGCAGAGTATGAGGCTGATAAACGCGGCGGGCTTTGGAAGCTTAAAGAGAAATCGATTAAGATTGAAAAGAGAGAACAACGGAAAGTTGAGTCCTTCCCTTCCGAAGAAGCCAGGAACTCGGAATCAGGTTCAATTTCAGCACAGATTGACACCCTTAAAGGTGGTTCCAGAAACATAAAGGAAGAACTGATTCTCAATGAATGGGGAACAGTTGTAGAGCACGGAGCCGGGCATGCTCAGGAAGTAATTTTGAATATTCATAAAAGGCTATTGGAAGCCAAAATTCCCGGGGGATGCGAATGGTTTTACGGTTTGGTTAAAAGCTCAGGATTATTTGCCAAGGTCAAACGCAACTTCCTTCTGGTAAATATCAGGGAATTCCATGATTATCACATATATATCGGAATCAGGGATTATGGCATTTTTCTGGACTGTTGTCGGTTTCTGACGGTTGAGCCGGGACGCCTGAAAAGATGGCTTTCACGGAAAATTACCGGGTATTCTGACGCTTTGTCCGTGCCAAAGAACATTTTAATACACCAAGATATGAGAGCTTGGGTGACCATTGTTCACCATATTGTTATTGATGCCTTGGAGGAATTGATGACGGATTTAGGCAAGGATCCAAGGCTCATTCAGCGGGGGAGTAAGGGGTTCTTAGAGATTTGGTGAGCGGTTTGACAGCTGAAATTCGACGGCTGACAATACCCTATGTCCGTGACTCTTCGTAAGCAGAACTCCCTTGATATTTGCGTGATTCTGTATAGATTATGACAATATGGACAAGCGGCTTCATGAGCAACTCATTATGGACGTTGCGTCGCTGCGAGAATTACTCGCTGAATGCTCTACAGAAACTGTAGTTGGATCAACTGCAGCATTCTTCCTTGAATGGCCCAAAAGTGATATAAAGCTTTCATCTCCCCATCGGCAGCTATTCTTTCTGCTGGGACTTATGCTGACAACGCCTGAACCCACTGCTCCGAAAGACTTCAACGAGGATCAATGGAAAAGAGCAGAAGAGTCTCTTGAGAAAATATTTAATTCCTATGTTTGGATGTTTTGGCCTTCGCCTGAAGAAGCCGGGCGCCTGACCCAGAATTGGCATTCATCGCGTGAAGTAGCGATGCCCACATTCCTACATTATTTCAATTCTGGCTTGTTGGCTTCTACGGAGCAGGTCCGAAGCAGAATTGAACGGTATGTTGTCCCATTTGATGATCAAATACAAGATATATTCGAAATTTCTGTTTCGGATATGCTACTTATATCCGATGCTATTAAGCGAAAAATTCAGGCTGACTTCACACAGTTGAAACTACTTGGCGATGAGGAGAAGAGGCAACGATTAGTATTTCTCGAAAAGGCGAAGAATCTCCGATGGAATACTGAAAGAATGCGTGCTGAAGCAGTAAAGTCACCATATGAGGAGGCAGCAAGAGCCTTTTTTGGTGCTCTTGTTGAAACTTTTAAAATACAAAAGGACCAGTTGCTAACTCTTTGTGACCCCGCGAAAGCCGCGATTTTTTGGAAAATATTCTCGGCCCGGCGTGGTGCCGTTGGAGAACTAACATATCCGACAGAACTAAATCCGGCACTAAATTTGCCGCTATATTTATTGACTGATGACATGGCGATGATTCCTTTGGTGCATAGCATTTTTCTGGCCATTCTCGATATGACGGAAAGAGCTCTGCTAAATTCCGATTCCCGTGACCGTTTCCTGCGTAGAAGGGATGAAGAGTTAGAAGCAGAAGTGGCCCGTATATTTCTCCGATTTTGTGGTCAGCATATATCTGTTTTTCGGTCTGTTTATGAAACTGATACTCTGCAGAACGAACACGACCTGGTAATTTTGTGGCAGCGAAGAGTATTTGTCGTTGAAACAAAGGCATCGCCTCCGCGTGAGCCACTTCGCGATCCTAGCAGAGCATACACTCGCATTAGAGACGATTTCAGAAGTGATCGAAGTATTCAGAAAGCCTATGAGCAAGCCCATCGAATCGATATGGCATATGGAAAAGGCGAGACAATTGCGTTTTTCAATGACAAGCGAGTGAAAATTCTTGAGATATCCCCGAATAACATAGACAGGATTTATTGCATCTGCATAACTCGTGATAATTTTGGGATGTTGGCGACCGATTTATCATTACTTCTCAAAAAGGAAGATTTGGCTCCTTATCCATGGGCCGCGAATGTTCTTGACTTAGAATCCCTTTTTGATGCGTTCAGCTATTTTGGGTGGGGTCTCGATCGTTTCTGTGAGTATCTGGAGGCCAGAGAAATGATGCATGGCAAGGTCGAAGCTGCTGATGAACTGGAATTTGCCGGTTACCTTATTTCACACGGCTCATTTAAAGGGATGTTTGAGCAGAAATATGATCATTTGTGGCTGAATCCCAGTTATTCTGAGGTATTCGATCGTATCTTTGCCGCAAGACACGGCGGCGAGCCGGTTGAATACAAACCTCATCCCCCGGTCACTACAGATTTTTCGAGTGAGGTGAGAAGATGGCGGTCCAAGTCCGTTCAGGTCCCCCAGCATCGAATTGCAAAGGCAATTTATCGCAAGCAAGGACGAAATGAGCTTTGTGCCTGTGGGTCAGGCAAGAAATACAAACGGTGTTGCGGTGCCAATTAACTTTTGATCCATTTTGCATTAGGGGTTTGCAAATTAGTGAGGGGTTTTCGTGGGGAAAGAAACATGTGACCGTCTTATTAGGGCGGCGGTATTAATTGATGAGGGATTAGATGAGCATGAAGATAACAAACTTAAAAATGGAATAAGAATTCTTGATCAAATCAATCCCGATACGTTGAATGAGGGAAATCGTGGCGAGCTTCACTACTACTATGGGAACGCTTGGTGGAACCTTTGGCTCCTCCACCTTCGCGCTGATGCAAGACTCAGCTGGAGTTGGACTGCTGAAGAGGCACAGAGAGCCGTTTTCTATTATCGTTCGTCGCTGGCCAACCTTTCTGATTCACCCAAAGACTACTGCCGACGCTATCAGGCATTCATAAACCTTGGCAATGCGCTTAATACTTTCGGCCGATTTGTTGAAGCACAACGGTACTAGATTAAAGCTCATCATTATTCCCCAGAGGCACGGAGGTTGGGATTGCCCGCCGGCATGGCCGTGGCCAATCGTGGGCTGGGGTTGATACATTACGGAAAACTGCTTTACGATCCCGGTCATACACAAACGCTGCAACAAAAAGCTTACCACTTCCTTAAGGAAGGATATGGCCTCGGGTTAGAGTCGGGTGCAATCGAATTGGTAAAAAAGTGGCTCGCTGAAGTGGAATGTTTCTACGGCCACAAATCTCTAAATGCAAAGGTAGATCTCGATTCGTATCCAATCGGCGACTCCGACGCTGAACAGGCTTATAGGCGGTGGTGCCTTGCGGAGTGTTTATATCTGAATCCGCTGAATGATATAGGTCCACACACAATTGCAGCCCGCGACATATTCCACCTCCCTCCCTTGGTGACGCCTATTGACGTCGGCCCAGGATATCACGGTCTTTTCAATCAGCTGAAACAGGAGTTCATCGCCGCGCGATCGCTTTTCTACGAAGGGCGCCAAGCTGACGGTGAAACTTGCTACAGCGATCATGACATGTTTCTATATGATACCCTAGATTATCCGCGATATGGGTTGGCAGTCGAGAGACAACGCCAAGCCTTTCGAATGGCGTACTCCATCTTGGACAAGATCGCGTATTATATAAATGAGTATTATTGTGTTGGGTTAAATCAGAACAAAGTTTTTTTAAGGAGTGTATGGTTTGCGTCTTCAGGTCCTAAGAAGGGTCAATTGCTCCCTGTTTTCGCTGATAGAGAGAACTGGCCGCTAAGAGGGCTATATTTTCTTTCGAGAGACTTGTATCAGCTTGAAGTTGAGCATCGCGAAGTACTCGACCCAATGGCAAAGGGACTTAGTGATCTGCGCAATAGCCTTGAACATCGATACTTAAAAATACATGATATTGTGCCACCATCTGCGACGGAAAGGGTCCAACTGCCAAGTCATTTGATCGATGAGCTCGCTCACTCCATCTATTTGGATGAATTTCGGGAAAAATCGCTGCATCTATTGAGGCTGGCCCGCGCGGCACTAATTTATCTGTCCCTTTCTATCCGGCAAGAAGAGGAACGGAAGCAGACAAGCAGGACTAGTCCAATGGCTCCCACGGCGCTAGCTCTTTGGAAACCAGGAAGCTGATCTGCGAAATACAGTTTAATTGCGAATACAGTTCGCTGGGCCAAAGCGATCGTGGGTGTCGACAAAATCTTTGGTGTTCATGTGTGACTAGTTCTGCGTTGCAACCAATAATGTGAGACCGAGAATATTCTGAATGATCGCCGGGAAATGGCCTTGTTTCTAATAGGACACGGATATAGATTGACACCAACCTTTTCTGAAAAGATACTAATTAATCTTACAGTAGAGGTAGAATGTAATCTAGATGTTGTAATGTGAAGGATGAATAGTTTCTTCTTGACTTCAACCGAAAAAGTCTGCTATTTGATTTCTGTTAGGGAACTGCCGGTATGCCGGTATTAAGTGCCAAAACATCGGATAGTTGCCGGAATTATTATGATGTGAGTCACAGATTTTCCACGAACCCCTTGGTTTATGGAAATTGAGGTTCTTACAGACAAGAGGTTAGCGGGAGTAACTCAGTTGGCTAGAGTCACAGCCTTCCAAGCTGTTGGTCGCGGGTTCGAGCCCCGTCTCCCGCTTTTTTATTTCCATAAATCCGGAGATATTAATCCGATAGGGGTGGAGTGTCACAGATCCATGGTTCGGTTTAGGAAAATTCCGTGGAAATTTTTGAAAATGCGGGATTTTTTGAGGTGCTCGGCTATTTATTTCCGGTCAAATGATATAATATTATGTCTGATAATTACTTAAGATAATTCTTGGGTTATAGAGAGGCGGCTGATAAAATTAATGTAACTTGGTAAAATATCGGGGCTTGGGCAGAAAAAATTCTTGACAGAGTAAAATGGGATTCTATATTTAGGGCTCGCCAATTGGCGAGGTATGTCTATTTTTGGGTTTGAAAATAGGTTAGGCCCAAGTAGCTCAGTTGGTAGAGCACGTCCTTGGTAAGGACGAGGTCATCAGTTCAATCCTGATCTTGGGCTCTTGAATTATTTTACGGAGGTTATCGGTCTTATGGCGAAGGAGAAATTTGTACGGTCGAAGCCGCATGTTAATGTGGGGACGATAGGTCATGTTGATCATGGTAAGACGACATTGACGGCGGCGA
>LS998015.1:2180531-2195423 GCA_900498245.1 Candidatus Zixiibacteriota bacterium | reverse complement strand
GGTCGGACGGTCGGCGCCGGAGTTATCTCGGAAGTGATCGCGTAAATAATTATAGAGACGAAGAAGGTAATAAATGCCCAGAGATCAGATTGCGTTGGCGTGCAACGAATGCAAGAGAAGAAATTATAACACGTCGAAGAACAAGAGACTCCATCCGGAGCGGGTGGAATACAAGAAGTACTGCCCCTTCTGCAATAAGCACACGGTGCATAAGGAGACCAGGTAAGGGCCCGGAATAAATTACAGGCCAGTAGCTCCAACGGCTAGAGCGCCGGTCTCCAAAACCGGATGTTGGGGGTTCGAATCCCTCCTGGCCTGCCAATGATATATAAAGGTTATAAGATGTTTGGCAAATTTGTAAAATTTCTGAAGGAAGTACGGGCGGAGCTGGGCAAGGTCACCTGGCCGACCCGTCAGGAACTAATCGGTTCCACGATTGTTACCATCGTGGTCACACTGATTATCTCGATATTTATCGGGGTAGTGGATCGTCTTTTGACCCTGGCGACAAAAACCATATTCGGGTAAGGAAGAGAGAGACCGATGGCGTTACGCTGGTATGTAGTTCATACCTATTCCGGGCACGAGCAGAAGGCCAAGAAGTACCTGGAATCGGCAATTGCGAATTCCGCAATGGAGAGCAAATTCGGCCGCATTCTGATCCCGACGGAGCAAGTGACCGAAATGAAGCAGGGCAAAAGGTCGACCTCGACCAAGAAATTTCTGCCGAGTTATATTCTGGTAGAAATGGATCTGGATCAGGAGTCACAGAATCTGGTGGTTTCGACGCCGAGCATCACCAATTTTGTCGGTGCGGCCGGAAAGCCGCATGCACTTCTGGAAAATGAGGTAGAGCGAATCATAGGTCAGATTGATCGATCCCGGACGGCCGAGACGACCGACGTACCGTACCAGGCAGGCGATCCGGTCAAAGTAATCGACGGACCATTTGCCGATTTTTCGGGATTTGTGAGCGAAGTCAATCTGGAACGCAAGAAGATAAAGGTAATGGTTTCGATATTCGGACGTCCCACGCCGGTGGAGCTTGATTTTCTTCAGATAGAGCCGGTTAAACAGAAAGCATGAGACAATATTTAGACTGATTTGGAGATGATAAATTGGCGAAGAAAGTACTAACAACGATTAAATTGCAGATTCCTGCCGGTGCGGCCAATCCGGCTCCGCCGGTCGGACCGGCCCTGGGGCAGCACGGTGTCAATATCATGGAGTTTTGCAAGGCGTTTAACGCCCAGACCCAGCATCTGGGGGGCATTACAACGCCCGTGGTCATCACGGTTTATGTCGACAAGACATTCACGTTCGTGACCAAGACGCCGCCGGCATCGGTTCTGCTGGTCAAGGCGGCCGGTTTACAAAAAGGTTCGGGAGAGCCGAACCGCAACAAGGTGGGAAAAGTTTCCATGCAGCAGGTCCGCGAGATCGCCGAGTTGAAAATGGTTGATCTCAATGCGGCGACCCTGGAAACGGCGATGTCAATGGTGGCGGGAACGGCCCGTTCCATGGGAATTGAAGTAGAAGGTTAAATATCAATTCGTCAGCACCTGGACCGCCTGCAGGGCGGCCGCAGGGAGAATAGGAGAATATGCAGCATTCAAAAAGGTACAAAGGGTATTATGAGCAGGTTGACCGGACCAAGTACTACCTGCTTCCTGATGCCGTAAAATTAATCAAAGCAAACGCCAAATGCAAATTCGACGAATCGGTGGAAGTGGCGGCCCGTCTGGGGGTCGATCCGAAACACGCCGACCAGATGGTGCGCGGAACGGTGGCTCTTCCGAACGGAACGGGCAAGAAAATCCGGGTGCTGGTATTTGCGGCCGGGGAAAAAGACGCCGAAGCCAAAGCGGCCGGAGCCGATTTTGTCGGGACCGATGATTTGGTGGAGAAGATTCAGGGGGGGTGGCTTGATTTCGACGTCGCGGTGGCAACTCCGGACATGATGAAAATTATCGGCCGCCTGGGGAAGATTTTGGGCACGAGAGGCTTGATGCCCAACCCCAAAGCCGGGACGGTGACGATGGATATCGGGAGAACGGTAAAGGAATTGAAGGCGGGGCGAATCGAATACCGCGTGGATCGTCAGGCAAATATAGCGGTGGCGGTAGGAAAGGTCTCGTTCACCGAGGAAGCCCTGATAGAAAATATTAAGACATTCGTGGATGCGCTGGTCAAGGCCAAACCGGCCGCAGCCAAGGGACAATATTTGAAAAGTCTTTCAGTTTGCTCAACGATGGGCGTCGGACTTAAACTTGATTACCAGTCGCTTCTGGCGGATCTGAAGAAATAGAGGATGGATAATTATGCCGAAACCAGAAAAATTACAATCAGTTGATGAAGTAAAGAAATATTTGACCGACGCCAAAGCGGTATTCGTGACCGACTACTCCGGTTTGAATGTTGAAGATATGACGAAACTCCGCAAGAATCTTCGCGAGAGTTCCGTGAAGTATCTGGTGGCCAAAAATACTTTGATAAAGATTGCCGCCAAAGATACGAATTTCGAGAATATTGTCGGCCACCTGGCCGGTCAGACGGCGCTGGCCTTCGGATTCGATGATCCGTCGGTCCCGGCCAAAATTCTGTATAATTCTTTCAAAGAGCGGCAGAAACCGGTAATAAAGGCGTTTGTTCTTGATAATCAGCTTTTTACCGGTAAGGATGTTTTGCGCCTGGCCGAGTTGCCGTCGCGCGAAGTTCTCCTTTCGCAGATAGTATCCGCCGTCGAATCACCGTTCAGTTCACTGATTATGTCGTTGGACGGTGTCTTCCAGGAATTGATCGGGACGGTGGACGCACTGGCGAAATCGAAAGGTTGATAGAAATTTAAGGGCATTGAAACGGCCGGAAGGGTCATGCTTCTAAACGGATCGGCCCATCCGTTTGATCAGAGAAGGCCGCGGGTTAAGACGAAATAAGAAAGAAAATGAAAGGATAAACAAAGTGGCTTCAGAAAACGCAGTAATCAATGAAATAGTTGAGAAGATAGCTTCTCTTTCCGCGATGGAACTGGCGGATTTGTCAAAAGCGATTCAGGACAAGTTCGGCGTGACGCCGATGGCGCCGGTGGCGGTAGCGGCCGGTCCGGCCGGAGGCGGTGCCGCGGCGGTGGAGGAGAAGACGCAGTTCGATCTTATTCTCAACGGTGCCGGAGACAAAAAGATCCAGGTAATCAAAGTGGTTCGTGAACTTACCGGTCTCGGTTTGAAAGAGGCCAAGGATCTGGTTGACGGTGCGCCCAAAAAGGTAAAAGAAGGGATTTCCAAGGACGAGGCGAAGGCGGCGATGGAGAAACTACAGGAAGTCGGCGCCCAGGTTGAGATTAAGTAATCGGGGATTTCTCGAGACGGGAACAAACCGGTCAGCGGTCTGTTTAACCGTTGGTATAAAACATAGTCAGGGCAACCTGACACAGGTGAGATATACGGCGAATAGTCTGTATGAAAATGCTCCTCGGACAGCTGGGCTGCCGGGAGATTAATTGAAAGAGAAAGCAGAGTCGCCGATGAGGGATTCAACTCTATCAAAGAGGTTTTTTCCTTTTCCTTTTCTTCTGTGCGGAATCTTGCATCGGTCTCTCCTTTACTTTTCGTAAGAGGAGGTTGTTTTGGCCAACAAAACAAAGCCGGAGAGAATTAGCTACGGAACCATAAGCGATGCGGCCGAGATGCCGGATCTGCTGGATATTCAGCTGGAATCGTACAATACTTTTCTCCAGACAGACATTGCTCCGGAAAAGAGGGCCAATCAGGGCCTGCAGCAGATTTTCAAGGAAATCTTTCCCATCACGGATATCAACGAAAATTTCGTTTTGGAATTCGTGAATTATTCTCTCGGGACGGCCCGCTATTCGATTGATGAATGCCGGGAACGGAACATGACTTTTGCGGCCCCGCTGCGCGCCACCCTGCGACTGATGTCCAAGCAAGGTGAGGGAGAAGAAAAGCAGGTAAAGGATGTAATCGAACAGGATGTTTATCTCGGGGAGCTGCCGCTTCTGACGCGCTGGGGAACTTTTATCATAAATGGCGCCGAGAGGGTGATAGTTTCCCAGTTGCATCGTTCGCCGGGGGTATTTTTCGATGAAGAGACCCATCCCAACGGCAAGATTCTCTATTCAGCCCGTATAATTCCGTATCGCGGCAGTTGGCTGGAATTCGTGGTGGACGTCAATGATATCATGTTCGTGCATATCGATTCGCGGCGTAAATTGCCGGTGACGACATTACTGCGCGCGGTCGGGTACGCCACGGACGAAGAACTCATAAGCACTTTTTATAATGTAGTAGCGACGGAACTCGCCGGGAAGAAGGCCGAGGCCTTCATCGGCCAGGTGGCGGCGGAATCGATTGTTAATAAAGAAACCGGCGAAATTATCGCGGCCGCCGGCGATTTTATCGAAGAGAATACGTTCGATAAAATAAAAGAGGCCGGGGTCAAAAAAGTGAAATTGATCGAGCGAACCAATGTGCGTGACGCTCTGGTCATTGTCAATACAATCAAGAAGGACCCCACCAAGAGCCGTGAAGATGCTTTATCAAGGATCTATTCTCTTCTTCGGCCGGGGGAGCCGCCGACCATGGAAATGGCCGAAGCGCTTCTGGAAAAATTGTTTTTCAATACCAAGCGCTATGATTTGGGGGAAGTCGGCCGGTATATGATAAATCAGCGCCTCGGGCTGGAGATTCCCCTGACCACGACGGTGCTGGATGTGAAAGATATACTCTCAATCATAAATTATCTGACGGCCCTCCGCAACGGGACCGGCTTTGTCGATGATATCGACCATCTGGGGAACCGCCGCGCCCGAACCGTGGGGGAATTGCTGTCGAATCTGTTTTCGGTGGGACTCTCGCGAGTGGCCAAGGCGATACGAGAGCGGCTTTCGCTAAAGGACAGCGAACCGGTGACCCCGCAACTTCTGATTAACGCCCGGACGGTGTCGGCCGTGATCGATACATTCTTCGGGTCATCACAATTATCGCAGTTTATGGATCAGACCAATCCGTTGTCGGAGCTGACTCACAAGCGGCGCCTGTCGGCTCTGGGGCCGGGCGGCTTAACCAGGGAAAGAGCCGGCTTCGAGGTCCGCGACGTGCATCATACCCATTATGGACGAATTTGCCCGATCGAGACGCCGGAAGGGCCGAATATCGGTTTGATTGCATCGATGTCGACCTTCGCCCGCATAAATAAATATGGATTTTTGGAGACGCCGTATCGAAAGGTCAAAAAAGGGAAAGTCACCGATGAAATCGTGTTCCTGACGGCGGACGAAGAGGACCGGTATGTGATCGCCCAGGCCGACGAACCGATCGACAAGAACGGTCATTTCGCCAACGAACTGGTCAAGGCGAGAAGCCGGGCGGACTACCCGGTAGTGAAACCGGAAGAGGTCGATTATGTCGATGTCTCGCCCAAGCAGATTGTATCCGTGGCGGCCTCGCTGATTCCGTTCCTTGAGCACGATGACGCTAACCGCGCCCTGATGGGATCAAACATGCAGAGGCAGGCGGTGCCTCTCCTGGTAACACAGGCCCCGATTGTGGGCACCGGGATGGAGGAGAAGGTGGCAATCGATTCCGGGGCGGCCATGACGGCGCGCCGTCCGGGGACCGTGGTCTATGCCGCGGCCGACAAAATCATAATCAAGCCTTCGGCGCGTCCCAAGACCGATGAACTCGGCTTTTACGAGGATGATGAATATCCGTTGACCAAATTCCGCCGTTCCAACCAGGACACCTGCATTAATTATCGACCCGCGGTCAAGGAAGGGGATGCGGTTGATCCGGGGACGGTAATTGCGGACGGTCCGGGAACGGAGGCCGGAGAATTGGCCCTGGGATATAATGTAACGGTGGCTTTTATGCCGTGGCGGGGATACAATTTTGAAGATGCTATAATTGTCTCGGAGCGATTGATCCGGGATGATATTTTTACATCGCTGCATATAGAGGAATTCGAACTTCAGGTTCGCGATACCAAGCGGGGCTCGGAAGAAATCACGAGGGAAATCCCGAATGTTTCCGAAGAGGCGCTTCTGAATCTCGATGAGCGCGGAATCGTGCGTGTGGGCGCCGAAGTCGAGGCCGGCGATATCCTGGTGGGCAAAGTGACCCCCAAAGGAGAAACCGAACTCTCGCCCGAGGAAAGACTTTTGCGGGCGATATTCGGCGAGAAGGCCGGAGACGTCAAGGATGCTTCGTTGAAGGCGCCGCCGGGAATGAAGGGTGTCGTTATCGATACCAAGGTCTTTTCGCGGAAGGAAAGGACCGAGGAAGCCAAGAAGCAGGAGAAAACCGAGATTGCGCATATCAAGCGGCATTTCGGGAAGTTGAAACTGAATATAGTCAATCACCGCAATCACCGCATGGCGGAGATGCTGGACGGTCAAACGAGCAGTACGATTCGAGCGACCGCCGATAATTCGGTGCTGGTCCGGGCCGGGCATAAGTATGATGCCGCTCATATGGAAACGTTCGATTATGATGCGGCCTATGCGCCGGACGGCTACACGGATAATGCTTCGCTGAATAAGAAAGTGGACAATATCTTACGGCAGGCGGCCGACTTGGTGGCGGTCAAGGATGCCGAGATGGCGGTTGAAATCGACAAAGTGGTACGCGGAGCGGAGTTGCCCCCGGGTGTCAAGCAACTGGTGAAAGTCAAAATTGCCATCCGCCGTAAGCTGTCGGTCGGCGACAAGATGGCGGGACGCCACGGCAACAAGGGAGTCGTCTCTCGGGTGGTACCGATTGAAGATATGCCGTATCTTTCGGACGGATCACCGGTGGATATTCTGTTGAATCCGCTCGGGGTGCCGTCCCGTATGAATGTCGGCCAGATTCTGGAAACCCACCTCGGCTGGGCGGCGCAGAGACTGAATGTTCGGGTGGCGACGCCGGTGTTCGACGGGGCGACCATGGAACAGATCCGGGAGAAACTGAAGGAAGCGGGTTTGCCGGAAAGCGGCAAGGTTCGCCTTCTGGACGGTTACACGGGGGATCCGTTCAACAGCGAAGTGACGGTCGGAAATATATATATGATGAAACTGTCACACCTGGTGGACGACAAGATTCACGCCCGGTCGATTGGCCCTTACAGTCTGGTCACCCAGCAGCCGCTCGGCGGCAAGGCCCAATTCGGCGGCCAGCGATTCGGAGAAATGGAAGTCTGGGCGATGGAAGCGTACGGAGCGGCGTATGCCCTGCAGGAACTTCTGACGGTAAAATCGGATGATGTCACCGGCCGGAGCAAGGTGTACGAGGCGATTGTAAAGGGCGAGAATCCGCCGGGACCCGGCATTCCGGAGTCGTTCAATGTTCTTATAAAAGAACTGCAGTCGCTGGGATTGGATGTCAAGCTGGTAGAGAAGTGATGAATCCCGTGATGTTTGAAATCTATCAACTTGCAATTCGTAAACAAATTGCCGCGGAGCGGCAGTCAGATAAAGGAGTTTAGAGGTGGCGACATTACCTACAAACGTCCCTAAGGTTCCGCAGAAAAAGCCGACTGATTTTTCTGCGATTCAGGTGCAACTGGCCTCACCGGAAGTCATTCTGTCATGGTCGTACGGTGAAGTTACCAAGCCTGAGACGATAAATTACCGGTCGTTCAAGCCGGAGCGCGACGGGCTCTTTTGCGAGAGAATTTTCGGCCCGGTGAAAGACTGGGAATGCAACTGCGGCAAGTATAAGAGAATTCGATTCCGCGGGATCGTCTGTGACCGGTGTGGAGTCGAGGTTACGCAGTCGAAAGTGCGCCGCGAGCGGATGGGGCATATCGAATTGGCCGTACCCGTGACGCACATTTGGTTTGTAAAATCGTTGCCGTCGCGTATCGGATACCTCCTTGATCTATCGGTCCGCGAACTGGAAAAAATCATCTATTACGAGGCGTATGTCATCATTGACCCGGGCAACACTTCTTATCAGGAACGAGATATAATAACGGAAGAGGAATATCAGGAACTGGTCGAAAGCGGCAAGCAGTTCGATGCCCGGATGGGAGCGGAGGCGATTCGCGACCTTCTGGCCAAGATCGATGTCGACGACTTGTCGATACAACTTCGCGCCCAGGTAAAGGTGGAGACATCGGCTCAAAGACAAAAGGACGCCTTGAAAAGACTTCGTATCGTAGAAGCGTTCCGTCAGTCGACAAATCGTCCGGAATGGATGATCATGAATGTGATACCGGTGCTTCCGCCTGATTTACGTCCGCTGGTGCCCCTCGAGGGGGGACGCTTTGCGACCTCGGATTTGAATGATCTCTATCGCCGCGTCATAAATAGAAATAATCGTCTCAAAAAATTGATAGATATTCAGGCCCCGGAAGTAATTCTGCGCAATGAAAAGAGAATGCTTCAGGAAGCGGTTGACGCCTTGTTCGACAATGGGCGAAGGACACATTCGGTGCGCGGCGATTCCAAGCGGCCGCTAAAATCCCTGTCCGACCTGCTCAAGGGGAAACAGGGACGGTTCCGCCAGAATCTTCTGGGTAAGAGAGTCGATTATTCCGGACGATCGGTGATTGTGGTCGGCCCGGAATTAAAAATTTATCAGTGCGGTCTGCCGAAAAATATGGCGCTGGAGCTGTTCAAACCTTTCATCATCATGAAACTGGAAGAAAAAGGGTATGTCCAGACCGTAAAGTCGGCCAAGAAACTGGTGGAGCGGGAGCGCCCCGAGGTTTGGGATATTCTCGAGGAAATTATCGAGGATCATCCGATTCTTCTCAACCGTGCCCCGACATTGCACCGTCTGGGAATCCAGGCCTTCTATCCGAAACTGGTCGAAGGGAAAGCGATTCGGCTGCACCCGCTCGTTTGTGCGGCGTTCAACGCCGACTTCGACGGCGACCAGATGGCGGTGCATGTGCCGCTGTCGTTCGAGGCCCAACTGGAGGCCCGGTTGCTGATGCTGGCGAGCAATAACCTTTTGGTTCCGTCGTCAGGGAGGCCGATCGCGATACCATCGCAGGATATGGTAATCGGGTGCTATTACCTGACCAAAATACGTCAGGGAGCCCAGGGCGAGGGGATGGTGTTTTACAACACCGATGAGGCGCTGGCGGCATATGCGGCCAAACAACTCGATCTCAACGCCAAGGTCAAAGTCAAAATCGATGGAACTCTTGTCGAGACGACGGCGGGGCGAATCATATTCAATCAGATTCTACCCAAAGGAATGTCCTTCTACAATGAGGTAGCTTCGAAAGGAAAGATGGAGCAGTTGGTCCTCAACTGCTACCGCGAAGTCGGCCCGTCGATGACGGTGGAATTTCTCGACAAATTGAAAAAGTTGGGTTTTGAGTACGCCACTCTGGCCGGTATAACGGTCTCGATCGAGGATCTGCTTGTCCCGCAGGAGAAGGCGGTCCTCATCGACAATGCCTTGAAGGATGTCGATAAAATCCGGAAACGGTATGAGCGGGGTGTCATAACAAACGGTGAACGGTACAATCAGGTCATCGATATTTGGACAAGGACGACATCGGAAGTGGCCGATGTGATGTTTAGTAATCTGGCCCGTGACCGCCAGGGATTCAACCCGGTCTATATGATGGCGGAATCGGGCGCCCGCGGATCGAAAGAGCAGATTCGGCAGCTGGCCGGCATGCGCGGCCTGATGGCCAAACCGCAGAAGAAGATTACCGGGGGTATCGGCGAAATTATCGAATCCCCGATCATATCCAATTTCCGCGAGGGTTTGTCGGTTATCGAGTATTTTATTTCGACGCACGGTGCGCGCAAAGGTCTCGCCGATACGGCGCTGAAAACGGCCGACGCCGGATATCTGACGCGGCGGCTGGTCGATGTGGCTCAGGATGTCATTATTCACGAGCCGGACTGCAGTACGATTCTGGGAATCGACGTGACCGCTCTTAAGGAAGGTGAAGAAGTGATCGAGTCCCTGCGCGACCGTATTCTGGGCCGCGTGGTGCTGGAAGATGTTTTCGATCCGATTTCCGACGAGGTCATTGTCAAGGCCGGCGATGAGGTCGGCGAAGATCAGGCGGCACAAATCGAAGAGGCCGGTATCGAATCGGTCCGCATTCGTTCGGTTTTGACCTGTGAATCGAAGCGCGGGGTGTGCGCCAAGTGCTACGGGCGCAACCTGGCCAATATGAAAATGGTCAACATCGGGGAAGCGGTCGGAGTAATCGCCGCTCAGTCAATCGGCGAACCGGGAACGCAGCTGACGCTGAGAACTTTCCATATCGGGGGAACGGCGGCCCGTATTGCGGAGCAGTCGAAGGTCGAGGCCAAGCAGAGCGGAAAGGCAGTCTTTAAGGAAATTATTACTATAGCCAAGCCGGACGGTTCCAGGATAGTGGTGAGCCGCGACGGCGAGGTCCATATAGTCGATGAAAAGAATCGGGTTCGTTCGCGCATGAATGTTCCTTACGGTTCGATGCTCCTGATTAACGAGGGTCAGGAACTTGAGAAGGGACAGACAGTGTTCGAATGGGATCCGTATTCCAATGTTATTGTGAGCGAATTGGGCGGCAAGGTTGTTTTCAAGGATATCGTCCCCGATGTGTCTCTTCGCGAAGAACTGGATGAAACGACCGGTTTGATTCAACCGATTATTGTTGAAGAGCGGGACAAGACTCTATTCCCCGCCATTCAGATAAGCGACTCGAAAGGTAAAGAGGTGGCGAATTATCGTATCCCGACGGGGGCGCATCTTCTGGTCCATGACGGCCAGGAGATAACAGACGGTGAATTCCTGGTGAAGATTCCGCGGGCGATTTCCAAGACCCGTGATATTACGGGCGGCTTGCCGAGAGTGGCGGAGTTGTTCGAAGCCCGGAAACCACACGATCCGGCGGTCATATCAGAAGTCGATGGCATAGTTGAATTTGGCAAGACGGTTCGCGGTCAGCAACAGATATTTGTTCACGGCGATGAAGGTGAGACCAAGGAATATCTGATTCCCCACGGTCGCCATCTTCATGTCCATGACGGAGATCGCGTCTATGCCGGCGACAGACTTTGCGAAGGTTCCATTGATCCGCACGATATCCTGAGGATTTCAGGGGTGATGGCGGTGCAGGAGTATCTGGTTAACGAAATCCAAGAAGTCTATCGGCTGCAAGGTGTTAAGATAAACGACAAGCATATCGAGACGATCGTGCGGCAGATGCTTCAGAAGGTTCGAGTGACCCGCTCCGGCGACACCAATTTCCTTGAAGGGGAGCAAGTTGACCGCAATCGGTTTATGGACGAAAACTCTCGTGTTATAGCCGAAGGCGGGGAGCCGGCCACTTTTGAGCCGCTTCTTCTCGGGATCACAAAAGCCTCCCTCTCGACGGAGTCATTTTTCTCGGCGGCGGCATTTCAGGAGACGACCAAAGTCCTGACGGAGGCGGCCATCAACGGAAAAGTGGATCGGCTTTTGGGCCTGAAAGAGAACGTAATTATCGGGCATCTCATTCCGGCCGGGACCGGTATGGCCCGTTATCATGCCTCGGAAATAATTTCCGAGGATGATGAAGCGGGAAATATCGATTCGGACGAATCTCTGGCTAATATTTTTCAAGAAAACACTTGACAGAGATGGAGATAATAATAAATTACGGTTCTATTTTTGTTTAGGACATTAATTTTTTTATAAAGGAAGAAGCCTTGCCGACTATAAGTCAGTTGATTCGCAAAGGGCGCAAGATGGTTCAGTCGAAAACGACCACTCCGGCGCTTAAGGGTTCCCCTCAAAAGCGGGGAGTTTGCACCAGGGTTTATACCAGCACGCCCAAAAAGCCGAACTCTGCCCTGCGCAAAGTGGCGCGNGTCAGGCTGACTAATCAGATGGAAGTTACCGCNTATATACCGGGCGAAGGACACAATCTTCAGGAGCACTCGATTGTACTTATCAGAGGCGGTCGTGTAAAGGACCTGCCGGGAGTGCGTTACCATATTATACGCGGGACGATGGATGCATCGGGTGTCGGCGAGCGTTCCAAGAGCCGTTCCAAATACGGAACGAAGCGGCCCAAGAAATAAACTAAGAAGGTAAATCTAATGCCGAGGAAAAATACACCGCCCAAGAGAGAGTTGATACCCGATACCAAGTACGGCGACCGGTTGATTTCGCAGTTTATCGGGGCGATGATGGAAGACGGGAAGAAATCGACCGCGGAACGGATCATATATACGGCTTTGAACAGCGCCGAGAAGAAGACCGGGCAACCGGGGATCGAAGTTTTTCATAAAGCGCTGAATAATGTTAAGCCGGTGCTGGAAGTGAAATCCCGTCGGGTTGGCGGCGCCACTTACCAGGTGCCGGTGGAGGTTCGGGCGGACCGCCGGGTAGCGTTGGCCATTCGCTGGTTGATTAGTTATTCGCGCTCTCGCGGCGAACACACGATGGCCGAGAAATTGGCGGCCGAGTTCATAGCGGCGGCCAATAACGAAGGGGCCTCGATTAAGAAGAAAGAAGATACACATAAAATGGCCGAAGCGAACAAAGCGTTCGCGCATTTTAGATGGTAAAGTTTTTAACATTTGAAGGAACAGTTAAAAGAAGGTAAGAAGACCGACTTTGCGAGCCTATTTTAAGATAAGATAAGGATTCCTGATTTCAGTCGCCAACCGCACCCTGCTGAATTTTACGGTCGGCCGCAAGGATTCCTTTATCGTTAAGCGAGGCTTGGATACGATTCAGTTAGGGTTTTTTTATGTCCGGAAACAAGGATCTAAAACGCTTCAGAAATATCGGCATTATGGCTCATATCGACGCCGGTAAGACGACGACGACGGAGCGTATCCTTTATTACACCGGCAAGACTCACCGGATCGGTGAGGTTGACGACGGCGCCGCTACCATGGATTGGATGGAGCAGGAAAAGGAGAGAGGGATAACTATAACCTCGGCGGCGACTACCTGTTTCTGGCGGGACCATCAGATAAATATCATCGATACCCCCGGTCATGTTGATTTCACCATTGAAGTGGAGAGATCGTTGCGCGTGCTGGACGGCGCCGTGGCGCTGTTTTGCGCGGTCGGCGGCGTGGAGCCGCAATCGGAAACGGTCTGGCGACAGGCGGACAAGTATCATGTTCCGAGGATCGCTTATATCAATAAGATGGACCGGGTCGGGGCGGATTTTTATGAAACCGTCAAGGAAATGAACGAGAAATTTTCGGTCAAATGTGTGCCGATTCAGATGCCGGCCGGACAGGGAGAATATTTCACGGGCGTCATCGATTTGGTCACCATGACCTATCGGGTTTATCATGATGAAGATCTCGGGGCGACTTTTACCGACTATCCGATTCCGGACGATTTGAAGGCGGAGGCCGGGAAGAACCGCGAGCAAATGCTGGAGGCGGTCTCGGAGCATGATGACATCCTGATGGATAAATTTATTCATGAGAAAGAATTGGACCGTGAAGATATTATCCGGGCCCTGCGGGCGGCGGTGATAAAATGCGCCTTGGTGCCGGTTTTGTGCGGCTCCTCGTTCCGCAATCGCGGGATTCAAAGACTTCTCGACGGCATTGTCGATTATTTGCCGTCGCCGCTGGATTTGCCGGCGGTCAAGGGCGTATCACCCGACGGAAAAAAGGAATTGAAGAGGAAGGCGGATCCTGCCGAACCGGCCGCGGCTTTGGCGTTTAAAATTATGAGCGATCCGCATTCCGGAAGACTCTGCTATGTCCGGGTATATTCCGGTACGATAAAAAGCGGTATGGCGCTACTCAACCCCAACTCGGGGATAAAAGAGCGGGTGGCGCGGATCCTTCAGATGCACTCCAACAAGCGGGCCGATATTGAAGAGGCCTCGGCGGGTGATATCGTAGCCATTATCGGATTTCGCAAAACGACCACCGGCGACACGTTGTGTGATTCCAAGCATCCAATCGTGCTGGAGGTCATGAATTTTCCGGAGCCGGTGATTTTTGTCGCGATTGAACCGCGATCCAAGGCCGACCAGGANAAATTAAGCGAAGCCCTGCAAAAACTCGAAGAGGAAGATCCCACTTTTAAAGCCAAAATTAACGAAGAAACCGGACAGACAATTATCTCCGGCATGGGCGAATTGCATCTGGAAATTCTGGTGGACCGCATGATTCGCGAATTCGGCGTCCAGGCGTCCGTGGGACGACCGTCGGTGGCCTATAAGGAAACCATTACGGAAGCGGTGGAGCAGGAAGGCAAGTTTATTCGTCAATCGGGGGGCAAGGGGCAATATGGACATGTCTGGCTGAAAGTGGAGCCGACGGAAAACGGGACGCACTTTGCATTTGAAAATAAAGTCGTAGGAATGACCATTCCGAGGGAATACATTCCGGCGATTGAAAAAGGGGTAAAAGAGGCGATGACCAACGGGGCCATTGCCGGTTATCCATTGACCGGTATCAAGGTAACGCTTCTCGACGGCACTTATCATGATGTTGATTCCAGCGAATTGGCCTACAAAATTGCCGCCTCGATGGCGCTTCAGGACGCCGTGCGCAAGGCGCACCCGGCGATACTGGAACCGGTCATGAGCGTGGAAGTGGTTTGCCCGGAAATGTACATGGGCAACGTGGTGGGCGATTTGAATCTTCGCCGCGGTAAAATCAACGGCATGGTGCCGCGCGGCAACGTGCAGGTCATCACGGCGACGGTTCCGCTCGCGGAGATGTTCGGTTACGCCACGGCGCTGCGCAATTTGTCACAGGGACGGGCCTCGTACACGATGCAGTTTGCCAAGTACGCGCTGCTGCCGCGTGAGGTGGCGTCAAAAATGTTTTCGAATATGATGTATGTTTAAATAGACTGAGGAGTTTTCGTATGGCGAAGGAGAAATTTGTACGGTCGAAGCCGCATGTTAATGTGGGGACGATAGGTCATGTTGATCATGGTAAGACGACATTGACGGCGGCGA
>LS998015.1:2048472-2179321 GCA_900498245.1 Candidatus Zixiibacteriota bacterium | reverse complement strand
GGTCGGACGGTCGGCGCCGGAGTTATCTCGGAAGTGATCGCGTAGGCAACGGGTATAGAAGGAAAAAAAGGTCAAATATGGAAGGTCAGAAAATCAGAATTAAGCTGAAAGCGTACGATCACTATTCTCTGGATAAATCGACCAAGGAGATAGCGAGGACCGTATTGCGTACAGGTGCCCGTATTGCCGGACCGATTCCTCTTCCGACGAAACGAACCGTGTACACCGTTTTGCGTTCGCCGCACGTGGATAAGAAATCGCGCGAGCAATTCGAGACAAGAATTCATAAACGATTGATAGACATATATGAATCGACACCGCAGACGGTCGATGCTCTGATGAAGCTCGATTTGCCGGCCGGCGTTGATGTTGAAATAAAGACCTGACGGTGGTGCAGTGATGAAAGAGATATTAGGAATAAAGTTGGGAATGACGCGAATATTCGGCTCGGACGGCGAAGCGATACCGGTTTCGGTGATTGAGGCCGGCCCCTGCGTAGTGGTCGCGGTCAGAACACCGGAGAAGGAAGGATATAAGGCGGTCCAGGTTGGATTCGGCAATAAGCGGGCCAATCTATTCAATAAGCCGCTGGCGGGTCATTATAAGAAGGCTCAGCAGGAAGTCCGCCGCTACCTTCGGGAATTAAAGGCCGACGGCGAATTCAAAGTCGGTGACGAACTGAAGGTGGATTTATTCAAAAAGGGCGAGAAGGTCGATATTACCGGGATTTCCAAAGGGCTTGGTTTTCAGGGTGTCATGCGCCGTCATAATTTCGGCGGGGCAAATATTACTCACGGGCAGTCCGATCGTCAGAGGGCGCCGGGTTCGGTCGGGGCATCATCATATCCGTCGCGCGTGTTTCGCGGACAAAGAATGGCCGGAAAGATGGGCAAGGACAGGGTGACGGCTCTGAATCTGGAAGTGGCGCAGGTGATCGGGGAACAGAACCTTCTTCTGGTTCGGGGTGCGATTCCGGGAAAGAAGGGAACGCTGCTTAAAATTAGAACATCGAATAGACCCCGTTAGGATGGCAGGTTAAGATGGAAGTAAAATTATATAATCAAGACGGTTCGGAAGTCGGGACAGTAAGTCTCAATGACGCGATATTTGGAGTACGTCCCAATCCCCATGTCTTGCATCAATATGTCGTGAATTACCTGGCCAATCAGCGGCAGGGGACATCAAGCGCCAAAGGGCGATCCGAGGTTTCGGGCGGCGGAACCAAACCGTGGCGGCAGAAAGGGACGGGTCGGGCCCGGGCAGGGACGATTCGCTCACCACTCTGGCGAGGAGGCGGAATTATTTTTGGCCCTGAGCCGCGTTCCTATTACAGCAAATTTCCGAAACGGATGAAAAGACTGGCTCTGTTATCGGCCCTGTCAACCAAGGCCCAGGAACAGCATCTGGTAGTTGTGGATAAGATTGAATTGGGCGAGATAAAGACCAAGAAACTCGCCGGCGTCATCGGCAAACTCGGGTTGGAGGAAAAGAAATGCCTGATATTGCACGAGGGCCAGAGCCCCCATCTGGAGATGTCGTCCCGCAATATGCCGCGGGTCAATTACTCCCGCGCTCCGCTGGTCAATGCCTATGATGTGATGAACGCCGATGTTCTCGTCTTCACAAAAGCCGGTCTGGATAAAGTGCAGGAGGTATTTGCCTCATGAAAAATGATCGTCGCGTATTGCAGTTGCACCTGATGACGGAGAAATCAAACGTCCTGAAGGAAAAGAATAATTCTTATGTTTTCAAAGTGGCCCGGGAAGCCAACAAACTGGACGTCAAAAAGGCGGTCGAAAAGGTTTTCGGGGTTAAGGTGGAATCGGTCAGAACTATGATAGTTCCGGACAAGCCGAAGCGTCAGGGCCGTTTTGAAGGGCGTTCGACGGCGTGGAAGAAGGCCGTGGTCAAATTGAAAAAGGGCCAGCAGATCGGCGTTTTTGAGAATGTATAAAGGTGGCAGACAGGGAATAATATGGCAATAAAGAAATTTAAACCGGTGACGCCGTCACTTCGTTTCAGGACGGTTCCGACGTTCGAGGAAATCACTTCCACTCGTCCGGAAAAGGCTCTGCTCGTGGCCCTTCGCAAGAGCGGCGGCCGCAATAACAAGGGCCGGGTAACGGCTCGTCACAGAGGCGGCGGTCATAAAAGATACTACCGCCTGATTGATTTCAAACGGGATAAATATAATATCCCGGCGCGGGTGGCCTCGATTGAATACGATCCCAACCGTTCGTCTTACATTGCATTATTGCACTACGTGGACGGCGAAAAGAGATATATTCTTGCCCCCGAAGGATTGAAAGTAAATGACAATATTATGTCCGGCGACAAGGCGGAGATTAGAAACGGCAACGCTTTGCCGGTCGGAATGGCGCCGCTGGGAACATTTTTGCACAATGTTGAATTGATGCCGGGCCGGGGCGGTAGAATCGCGCGCGGGGCCGGAACTTATGTGCAGTTGGTAGCCAAAGAGGGCGAGTTTGCCCATCTCAAGATGCCGTCGGGCGAAGTTCGTCTGATCAAGCAGAATTGCTATGGAACCATCGGGCAAGTCGGCAACTCGGATCATAAGAATATTTCCCTCGGAAAAGCGGGGGCCTCGCGCTGGCGGGGACGCCGTCCGCATAACCGCGGCGTGACCATGAACCCGGTCGATCATCCGATGGGCGGCGGTGAAGGGAAGACATCAGGGGGGCGTCACCCTTGCTCGCCATGGGGGCAGAAGGCCAAAGGGCTGAAGACGCGGAAGAAGAAAAAATCCAGAAAATATATTGTTGAAGCACGCGGGAAGAAGAAGTAATTGCGGAGGAATGAATGGCACGGTCATTGAAAAAAGGTCCATATATTGACGAGAAGCTTTTGAATAAGCTTCTGGCGCTGAATGAGACCGGCGAGAAAAGGGTCATCAAAACCTGGGCTCGTCGCACCACCATTTCTCCCGATTTTGTCGGGCATACCCTGGCGGTGCATAACGGGAACAAATTCATCCCGATTTATGTGACGGAGAATATGGTCGGTCATAAACTGGGTGAATTCGCGCCGACCCGGACATTTCGCGGGCACGGCGGCAAACTGGCGGAACGCAGCACCTCGGTGAAAGAAGGATAGGGAGATAATCATGTTAACGCAGGCACGAGCGCGGGTCAGGTATTTGAAAATGTCCCCGAGAAAAATGCGCCGGGTGATTGATCTGGTAAAGGGACGTCCGGTCCAGGATGCGCTGAACATTTTGAATTATACTCCCAAATCGGCGGCTCATCAACTGGCCAAGACAGTAAAAGCGGCGGCGGCCAATGCTATCGCCGGCGTCGGGACGGCCAAGCTGAAAGCCGAGGATTTGATGATTTCGAAAATATATGTCGATAGCGCCCCGACCGGGAAGCGGGCCCGTTTTCAATCGATGGGCCGGGTGTTCCGGGTGCGGAAGAGATATTGTCATGTGACGGTTGAAGTGCAGGGCGAGGCCGAGGCGGAAAAGCCGCGCGGCAGGAAAGGCAAAGCCGAGAAGACCGCGGATGAGGCCAAGGGCGCATCGGAAAAGAAAGAAGCGAAGGAGAAGGTCGTTTCGAGTAAGAGCGAAAAAGAGACGATCGAGACCGCCGAAGAGACAGAGGCGGATTCGGAAGATAAAAAAGAATAAGGGTAAATTAAGGAGACAGTCTTGGGACAAAAGACACATCCAATCGGTTTCCGCTTAGGCGTGATAAAATCCTGGAACAGCAAGTGGTTCGCTGACCGGAACTTTGCCACCCTGATTCATGAAGATATGATGATTAAGAAATATATCAACGCCAGGTTGGAGAACGCCGGATTGGCCAAGGTGGAGATTCTGCGGGCACCTAAGAAAGTAACGGTGGATATTCATACGTCGCGCCCCGGTATCGTAATCGGCCGCAAAGGGGCCGAAGTAGATAAACTGCGGGAAGAACTGCAGATGCTGACGAAGAAGGATATTTCGCTTAATATTATTGAAGTGAAGAAGCCGGAGTTGTCGGCTCAGTTGGTGTCCGATTCCATTGCGCATCAGCTGGAAGGGCGTGTCTCCTATCGCCGGGCCATGAAAAAAGCCATCGGGGCCACTATGAAGATGGGCGCCGAAGGCGTAAAGATCGTCTGCGGCGGACGTTTGGCCGGAGCCGAAATTGCGCGGACGGAAAAATATATGGAAGGCCGAGTCCCGCTTCATACTCTTCGGGCGGATATCGATTATGCGACATCGACGGCCCATACGACCTATGGATGTATCGGTGTCAAGGTCTGGATCTGCCGGGGTATGGTGATGGGCGCCGGCGAAATGCTGGTCAAGGAAGAGCTTGACAAATCATTGCAGGAGCGTCCGGAACTGGATATGGATCGTCGTCGGGAACGTCCCCGCGGTGATGATCGTCGCGGCGGCAAGAGACGTCCGCGCGGAAGAGTCCGCCGTCCCGATCGAGGCGGTGAAGGGTCAGCAATATCCGGAGTTGGCGGCGGCTATCAGGATGGGCGCCGCGGTGGAGGCGACAGACAGGACCGCCGGCCGCAACAAGGGGATAGGGGAAACCGGCCGAGAGAGCAGCATGGCGGGGCGGGACGTCCGCAGCCGCCGGCGGGTTCAGGCGGTACCGGGGCTCCGAAAGAGCCGGATAATAAAGGTTGAATTTTGGGGATTAATCCGGAGATAAATATATGTTAATGCCGAGCAAAACGAAATTTCGCAAACAGCAGCGCGGCCGCATGACGGGGAAGGCTTTTCGGGGAAGCGCCATTTCTTTCGGCGAATTCGGCCTGAGAGCGATGGAACCGGCCTGGATTACGGATCGTCAGATTGAAGCTGCTCGTATTGCGTTGACCCGCTACATAAAGAGAGGCGGAAAAGTATGGATCCGGATTTTCCCGGACAAACCGGTGACCAAGAAGCCGGCTGAAACGAGAATGGGCAAGGGTAAAGGCGCCCCGGAATTCTGGGTGGCGGTGGTCAAGCCGGGGAGGATTCTTTTTGAGATAGAAGGGGTGGAGGAGAAGATGGCGAAAGAAGCGCTTCGTCTGGCCGGGGATAAGTTGCCGATACGGACCAAGTTCATCACCCGCAAAGATACCGAGGTGGCATAATTATGAAAATGGTGGCGTTAAGAGATATGACCCGGGATGAATTGGAGCAGAAGCGGCGGGAAATGCTGGAGGAGTTGTTCAATCTCAACATGCGGAAGACGATGAAGGAACTGGACAATCCCCTCAAATTGCGGACGCTTCGCCGCGACATCGCCCGGATCGAGACGTTGCTGTCGGAAGACAAATTAAATATTAGAAAAATAGTAGAGGCACCGGTCTCAATTCTGGACCAGGCCAAGGCAAAGAGCTCATCGGGGCCGGCCGAGAAATCTGAATAGGAAATGGGTAGAAAATGAACAGGAGTATGCGCAAAATCCGGTTCGGCCGGGTAATATCGGACAAGATGGAAAAGACGGTGATTGTGAAGACGGAGCGGACGATGAAGCATCCTCTTTACAATCGGATTGTCAAGACCTTTTCCAAGTTTTACGCCCATGACGAGAAGAACGAAGCCCATGTGGGCGATCTGGTAAAAATTATGGAAACCAGGCCGCTTTCGGCGCTGAAGCGCTGGCGTCTGGTGGAAGTCATAGAGAAGGCGAAGTAGCGCGCGACCGCACGAAGAATCGGGAGAAAGTAAGATGATACAGGAATATACCAATTTGAATGTGGCCGACAATTCCGGTGCCCGCAGCGTGATGTGCTTCCGCATTTTGGGCGGATCGAAAAGGCGCTACGCCCGACTGGGCGATATTATTGTCGTGACCGTAAAGGACGCCATCCCCGGCGGGACAGTGAAGAAGTCGGAAAAATGCAAGGCCGTGGTGGTGCGCACCAAAGCCGAGACGAGAAGACGCGACGGTTCCATTATTCGTTTTTCCGATAATGCCGCCGTCATAATAAATGAACAGAAGGAACCTCGCGGGACGCGTATTTTCGGGCCCGTGGCGCGGGAGTTGCGGGAGAAGCAGTTCATGAAGATCATTTCTCTGGCTCCCGAGGTGTTGTAGAGGTATTTCGGATGAATATTAAAAAAGGCGATACAGTAGTCATCAGAAGAGGCAAAGATCGGGGCAGTGCGGACAAGCCGAAGACGGGCCGGGTCCTGCATGTCTTTCCGGCCAAGAATCGTCTGATTGTCGAAGGGATCAACTTAATATCGCGGCATTCGCGGCCGACTCAAACCAACCCCAAGGGGGGGATAGTCAAGAAGGAAGCTCCTATCCATCGGTCAAAAGTGGCCCTGTACTGCAAGACCTGCTCCGGACCGACCAAGATAAGTTATAAGATTATCGAAGACGCGGGCGGGAAGAAGTCGAAAATTCGTTTGTGCCGCAAGTGCGGCGAGTCGATTTAAGGGGATGTACTAATGGCAAGATTACATGATTATTACCAGAAGGAAGTGATTCCCCGATTAATGAAGGCGAATAAATATTCGTCGGTGATGCAGGTGCCGCGCCTGACAAAAATAACGATCAATATCGGGGTCGGGGAGGCCCTGGCCAATGCCAAGGCCCTGGATGCGGCATCGGAGGATCTCTCGAAAATTACGGGCCAGAAGCCGATTCTGACACAGGCCAAGAAATCGATTTCGAATTTCAAATTGCGGAAAGGCGTGAAAATCGGCGTGCAGGTGACATTGCGGCGGGCCAAGATGTATGAATTTCTGGATCGGCTGGCCAATGTGGCGATCCCCCGCATTCGCGATTTCCGGGGAATATCGCCGAAGTCATTCGACGGCCGCGGGAATTTCAATCTGGGGGTAAAAGAACAGATTATTTTCCCGGAAATCGAGTATGATAAAATTGATAAGATACGCGGTATGACCATTTCGATAACAACAACCGCCAGGACGGACGAGGAATGCCGTCAATTGCTGACGGAACTGGGAATGCCGTTTAGCAAATAGGAGAAATCGTGGCAAAGAAGTGTCTGATAGAAAAACAGAAACGGGCGCCCAAGTTCAAGGTTCGCCGCTATACCCGGTGTCTCCGGTGCGGGCGGCCGCGTGCGTACATGAGACGATTCGGCTTGTGCCGTATCTGTTTCAGACAACTGGCGCTGGCGGGTGAAATACCCGGCGTGGTAAAGGCCAGTTGGTAGGGTATTGATTTACAGGAGAAAAATATGTCGATGACCGACCCGATTGCGGATATGCTGACACGAATCAGGAACGGCGCCAAAGCCAAGAGAAGAGCGGTGGATGTTCCTGCATCGAATCTGAAACGTGAAATTGCCAAGGTATTGATTCAGGAAAAATTTCTGAAGGATATGGTGGAACTGCCGGACAACCGTCAGGGCATCCTGCGCCTGTATCTAAAGTACAGCCGGGAAGATACGCCGATCATCAAGGGTCTTCAGCGCATTTCCCGTCCGGGCCTGAGGAAGTATTACGGGCTGGACGCATTGAAAAAATATGGGACGCATCAGGTCGGGATATTCATTTTATCCACCTCGCAAGGGGTAATGACAAATGCGGACGCTTTTAAAAAGGGTCTCGGCGGCGAGGCTATCTGCACTGTCTGGTAAGCGGAGAAAGATGTTATGTCAAAAATAGGAAGACTTCCGGTCAAAATTCCCTCCGGGGTGAAAGTGGATCTGACCGGTTCGCAGATAAAGATAACCGGGCCCAAGGGATCGCTGGCCCTTAATTTTCATAAGGACATGGCGGTAAAGATGGAGGAGGGCGAAATACTGGTTTCGAGGCCGTCGAATGTCGGTTATCATCGTTCCCTGCATGGATTAACCCGAGCCCTGATTCAGAATATGGTCAAAGGAGTGACCGTAGGGTATGAGCGGGTGCTGGAAATAGTCGGGGTCGGATATCGGGCAGAGTTGAACGGGAAACTGCTGGTTCTGAGTCTGGGGTATTCGCATCCCATCGTAATGCGCCCGCCGGACGGAGTGAATATTCGGGTCGAACCGAAAGAAGGTAAGATATATATATCGGGAATGGACAAGCAGCTGGTCGGGATGGTGGCATCGAAAATACGGTCGCTTCGCCCACCGGAACCGTTCAAGGGAAAAGGCGTGAAGTACGCGGAAGAGATCATACATCGCAAGGCCGGAAAGACGGCCGGTAAATAGAGGCTGGTGACGCAATATGATTAAGCATGATATAAAGAAAAGAAAAGCCGCCAAGCGGAAAGCGCGGGTCCGGGGCCGGGTAGTGGGGACCTCGGATCGGCCGCGTCTGACGGTGGCGAAATCGTTGAAACATATTTACGCTCAGATTATCGACGATGAGAAGAAGGTGACTCTGGCCGGGGCATCATCACTGGTCAAGGATGTCGCCGAAAAGATTACGGCGAAGAAAATGAAGAAGACGCAGGTAGCGGTGCTGGTGGGGGAGACCATTGCATCGCAGGCGTTGGCTAAAGGGATAAAGAAGGTGGCTTTTGACAGGAACCGCAATCTCTACCATGGCCGTGTCAAGGCGCTGGCCGAGGCGGTGCGCAAGGCCGGTTTGGAATTTTAAATTTCGGATGAGGTAAAACTTGGCTCGATTAGAAATGGAAAACCTCGATTTTGAGGAAAGAATTGTCCACGTCAATCGCGTGGCGAAGGTGGTTAAAGGCGGCCGCCGTTTCAGTTTTACCGCGTTGGTGGCTGTCGGTCAGAGGAACGGCCGGGTCGGCATTGGCCTGGGAAAGGCGTCGGAAGTATCCGAAGCAATCCGTAAGGGGACGGAAGCGGCCCGTAAAGCAATGGTGAGAGTAACCATAACTCCGGAAGGCACGATTCCGCACCAGGTGCTGGGACGTTACGGGGCCTCGACGGTAGTATTGAAGCCGGCATCGCCGGGAACAGGTGTGATCGCCGGGGGCCCGGTTCGGGCAGTTTTGGAATCGGCCGGGATTCAGGATGTATTGACCAAGGCGCTTGGCAGCCGCAATCCTCATAATGTGGTTAAGGCGACCCTGAACGGACTCCTGGAATTGCGCACCCGCGAGGAACAGCAGGATTATCGTAACCAGGGTTGAGTCTGAAGACGAGGTTTTAGAATGGCAAAATTAAAAATAACCCAGATTCACAGCACTATCGATAGACCGGAAGTGCAGAAGAGAACCATCACCGCATTGGGCCTGGGGAAACTGCATCGGACGGTGGTGCATAACGACACCCCTCAGATACGCGGAATGGTGAAGGCGGTGCAACATTTAGTAAAATGTGAAAAGGTTGAAGAGTAATGGCACCAATCAAATTATCGGAATTAAGACCCCCGGCCGGAGCCACCCATTACCGCAAGCGTCTCGGACGCGGTCCGGGAAGCGGTATGGGCAAGACTTCGGGCCGCGGTCATAAAGGCCAGAAGGCCCGCTCCGGCGGAAAGGCCAATGTCAAGAATTGGTCCGAGGGCGGACAGATGCCGTTGCAGCGTCGGGCGCCGAAGCGAGGTTTTAAAAATATATTCAGGGAAGAGTACCAGGTGGTAAATTTGTCGGTGCTGGGAAAGTGTCCGGCGGGAGAAATCACCTCGGAGACATTAAAGGAACTGGGAATCATAAAATCGACGCGCTTGCCCGTCAAGATTCTGGGCTCGGGCAAGGTTGAGGCGGCTTGGCATGTTAAGGCGGCGGCGTTTTCCAAATCGGCCGCTGAGAAGATACAGGCGGCCGGCGGAAAAGCCGAGGTGGTATAAGTGCTAAACACCTTCCAATCGATTTTCAAGATTGAGGAACTCCGGAAGCGAATTTTTTTCACGTTCGGTCTTCTGGTGGTGTATCGTATCGGGGGTCATATTCCGACTCCGGGAGTCGACGGGGCGCTGGTGGCGCAAGCCCTCAAAGGCGACACGATATTCGGATTGCTTGACATGTTTGCCGGCGGGGCCTTCCGTCAGGCGACGATTTTCGCTCTCGGTATCATGCCGTACATTTCCGCATCGATTATGTTGCAGTTATTGGGAGCGGTGGTGCCGTACCTGCAGAGATTACAGCGAGAAGGGGAAGAAGGACGGCGCAAAATCACGCAATATACGCGCTATCTGACAGTTTTAATCGCGGCCCTGCAGGCGTTCGGGACGGCGCAGTTTCTGTCGACCATGGAAGTCGGCGGCGTCAAGATTGTCTATATGCCCTACGGCGAGTTTATCGCCCTGACGATGCTGACCTTCACCTGCGGCACGATCTTTATCATGTGGCTGGGTGAGCAGATTACCGAGCGGGGTATCGGGAACGGTATTTCGCTGATAATTTTCATCGGCATCGTGGCCCGTTTCCCTGAGGCGGTTATCGAAGAAATGCAGTACCTCTGGTATGGAACGCGCTCCATTTTCACCGAAGCGGTGATGGTGGTGTCGATGATTGCGATCGTGGCGGCGGTTATTCTGGTGACGCGGGCGCAGCGGAAAGTGCCGGTGCAGTATCCGCGCAAAATCGTGGGTCGGAGAATTTACGGCGGCGCGACCACCCATTTGCCGTTATCGGTGAATGCGGCGGGCGTTATTCCGATTATTTTCGCGCAATCCGTAATGTTTTTGCCCGCCACGGTGCAGACGCTGTTTCCCAATACGGATTGGGTTACCAACGTGGTTTCGAACTGGCTCCGCCCGGGCGGTTTCACCTATTCGTTTATTTACGGCCTGATAATTATCTTTTTCGGATATTTCTATACCGCGATTGTTTTCAACCCGATCGATATCGCGGACAATATGCGCAAGAACGGCGGCTTTATACCGGGTATTCGTCCGGGAAAGAAGACCGCGGAGCATATTGAAAGAATTCTGACTCGCATCACCTTGCCGGGTTCGATTTTCTTCGCTCTGATAGCGATATTACCGTCGGTCCTAATCGGCCAGATGGGTGTAAATTTCTATTTCGGCGGCACCAGTCTTCTGATTGTGGTCGGGGTGGCGCTGGATACTTTGCAGCAGGTGGAGTCTCATTTGTTGATGCGTCATTATGACGGATTTATGAAGAAAGGAAAGATTCGCGGGAGATCGTATTGATGAATCTGGTGTTTTTGGGCCCTCCCGGGTCGGGCAAAGGCACCCAGGCCAAGCGGATATCGCAGCGACTGGGACTTTTGCATCTCTCGACCGGCGACCTGTTGCGTGAAGCGGTGAAGGATGGAACGGAATTGGGGAAAAAGGCTCAAAAATATATGGAAACGGGCAGTTTGGTCCCGGATGATCTCATTATCGGATTGATTGAGGAAAAACTGCAGACCGGCTTTTTAAACGGCGGATTTATTCTGGACGGATTTCCGAGGACCATTCCTCAGGCGGAAGCGCTGAAAATGATGTTAGAGAAGCACAATAAAAGTATCGATCGTTCGATTTTGCTGTCGGTCTCGGATGAAGAGGTAATCAAAAGATTATCGGGCCGGTTTTATTGCCCTAAGTGTAATGCCGGGTATAATTATCCGATGCAGCTTCCTAAACGGGACGGTCTGTGCGATCTCGATGGAACGAAATTGTTGCGCCGGCCGGATGATGAGGAAGAGGTTGTCCGGAAGCGGCTGGATGTATATAAAAAGCAGACTTCTCCCATTGTCGCTTTCTATAAGAAGGAATCGATACTGCGGGATGTCCCCGGGAACGGGGGTGGCCCGGACGGGGTCACGGAGCGTTTGCTGAAAGTTTTGGAAGAAGTTGCCTGAGTTAATAATAAAAAAGTCGGACGCCCAGATCGAAATCATGCGGCGGGCCGGAAAAGTCGTGGCTGATACATTGAAGTTGATGGAAAAAAATATTCATCCCGGTGTCACAACCAAGGAGCTGGATCTTCTGGCTGAGGATTATATAAACTCAGTTGGAGCCAAGCCGGCCTTCAAGGGATATCGGGGTTACCCGGCCACGGCCTGTATTTCGATCGATGACGAGGTGGTGCACGGAATCCCCGGCAAAAGGGTCCTGATGGAAGGGCAGATTGTCTCGGTCGATCTGGGCGCCATTGTGGACGGATACTACGGTGATTCGGCGGCGACCTTCCCGGTGGGCGAGATTTCCGCGGAAAAGCGGAAACTTTTGGATGTCACGAAGCGTTCTCTGGAGGCGGCCCTGGCAAAGGTGAAAGCGGGAACGAAACTGGGGGTGATTTCGTCGACCGTGCAGGGTGTAGCGGAAGCGGAAGGTTTCTCGGTAGTTCGGGATCTGGTGGGACACGGAATCGGGCGAGCGATGCATGAGGATCCTCAAATTCCGAATTTCGGTTCGGCCAATGAAGGTCCGGTGCTGGACAAAGGGATGGTCCTGGCGATCGAACCGATGGTAAATATAGGCGATTACAAAGTTTTGACAAAACCGGACGGGTGGACAATTGTCACGGCAGATGGATCAGCATCGGCGCATTTCGAACACACCGTGGCGGTCAGGGAAGACGGTGCGGACATTTTGACGGTAAGTTGAAGGAATAAATGGCAAAAGAGGATACCATACAGGTTGAGGGAAAGGTTTTAGAGCCTCTCCCGAATGCCATGTTCAAGGTGGAATTGGATAACGGTCATGTGGTTCTGGCTCATATCTCGGGTAAGATGCGGATGCATTTCATCAAGATATTGCCGGGGGATCGGGTGACGCTGGAATTGTCGCCGTATGATCTGACGCGCGGCCGGATAGTGTATCGTTACAAATAAGAAAGCCTGACACAGAAAGAGTGAATATATGAAAGTGCGTTCCTCGATTAAGAAGCGCTGCGAGCACTGCAAGATCATCAAGAGACAGGGCGTGATCCGGGTCATTTGCAGCAAGAATCCGAATCATAAACAGCGCCAGGGATAAGAAAATAATTGGTTTTAAGAGGAGGTTGTTTTGGCACGTATAGCAGGTGTCGACCTACCCCGAGATAAACGGATAGAAGTAGGACTGACGTATATTTATGGAATCGGCCATCCCTCGGCCCGAAGAATCCTGGAGATAACAGGAATCAGCCCGGATACGCGGGTGAACAAACTGACGGAAGAGGAAGTTTCCAAACTCCGCAGCGCCATCGAGAATGAGTTTAAAGTAGAGGGTTCTCTGCGGAGCGAGGTATCGATGAGCATCAAGCGTCTTATCGATATCGGATGCTATCGCGGATTGAGGCATCGCCGCGGTTTGCCGGTCCGCGGGCAGCGGACGAAGACCAATGCCCGGACGCGGAAGGGTCCGCGCAAGACGGTCGCCGGCAAGAAAAAAGCGATAGCAAAGAAGTAGAGTATCAAGAGGTAGAGAATGGCTGAAGAAAAGAAGAAACCGAAAGCGAAGAAGCGCCTGGGCAGAATCGAATCGAACGGGATTGCCCATATCAAAGCGACCTTCAATAATACAGTAGTTACCATAACCGATCTGCAGGGCCACGCTATTTCGTGGGCCTCGGCGGGGAAAGTGGGTTTCAAGGGTTCGAAGAAGTCGACGCCTTTCGCGGCCCAGCTGGCCTCGCAGAGCAGCGCCAAAGAAGCGATGGATTTGGGATTGCGCAAAGTGGAAGTTTGGGTAAAAGGACCCGGGGCGGGCCGCGAGGCCGCCATCCGCTCCCTCTCAGCGGCCGGGCTGGAAATAACGGCCATCAAGGACGTTACCCCGATTCCCCACAACGGCTGCCGCCCTCCCAAACGGCGTCGGGTCTAGGACTGTAATCGGGAAATAGAATCGAGGAATTGTTAGGAGTAATATGGCTCGGTATCGTGATGCAAACTGCAAATTGTGCCGTCGTGAAGGCGAGAAGCTCTTTTTGAAAGGGCATCGCTGCATGACCGATAAATGCGCCATCGAACGGAGGAATTTCGCACCCGGCCAGCACGGCCAGACAATGCGTTACAAGGTCTCCAACTATGGCAAGCAGCTGAGGGAAAAGCAGAAGGTCCGCCGGATCTACGGGATTCTGGAAAAGCAGTTCAGTAATTATTTCGAAAAGGCGGAACGGCAGACGGGCGTGACCGGCGAACAGCTGTTGCGCATACTGGAGTGCCGCTTTGATAATATCGTTTATCGACTCGGCTTCGCCCCGTCGCGTAAGGCGGCCCGGCAACTGGTTCGGCACCGTCATTTTTCCGTTAACGGCAAGATAGTGGACGTCCCTTCCTTTCAGATAAAACCGAATGACATCATTAAAGTGCGGGATAAGTCAAAGAATCTTGACATAATTCATGGGGCCCTTAAGGAATTCGGCCAGACGGAACAGATCGCCTGGTTGCGGCTGAACAAAGCCGCGTTAGAAGGGGAACTCCTGGAATATCCGAAGCGCCAGGACATTCCTTTAACGGCCAATGAACAATTGATCGTGGAACTTTATTCTAAGTAGGAATAAGATCCGCCGTATCAGGAGGCTTTTATCATATGAAATGGAAAAGTTTACAGATGCCCAAGGAAATCGTCTCCGATCAATCCTCGGCAACTGAAAATTATTCGAGATTTATAGTAGAACCGCTGGAGCGCGGTTTCGGCGTAACGCTGGGGAACGCCCTGCGCCGGGTGCTATTATCATCAATTCAGGGTGCGGCGGTCGTGTCGATGCGTGTCGACGGGGCCCTGCATGAATTTTCCACGATCCCGGGCTTATATGAAGATGTCACCGAACTGGTGTTGAATGTCAAGAAAATGCGTCTGAGAATGCTGGCCGATGAAATGAAAACCCTGACGCTGAAGATGAGTAAAAAGGGAAAAATAACGGCCGGGATGTTCGCGGGAGATCCGCAGATTGAGATTTTAAATAACGATCTGCCTATTGCCGAACTGGTTGAAGACAAAGAATTCAAGATGGAAATAGATGTCGATTCCGGGCGCGGTTATGTCGTGGCGGAGCAGAATAAGCGCTCCGACGCCCCTGCGGGGACGGTTTTCGTGGACGCCTTATTTTCGCCGGTAATCAAAGTCAATTTCGAAGTTGAAAATACTCGTGTCGGGCAGAGAACGGACTATGATCGACTGATCCTGGAAATAACCACGGACGGCTCGATTACGCCGGAAGACGCCCTTTCCTATGGATCGAAGATCCTGAAGGATCACCTGCAGATGTTTATCCATATTGATGAGGAAATCCCGATTGCGGAAGAGAAAATCGAGGATGAAGAGACGGTGCGAATTCGTCAGTTGCTAAAGACCAGAGTGGATGAATTGGAACTGTCAGTTCGTTCCTCCAATTGCCTTCGCGCCGCCAATATCCAGACATTATCGGAACTGGTTTCCAAATCGGAATCGGATATGCTGAAGTACCGCAATTTCGGTCGGAAATCATTGAACGAATTGAACGCCATTCTGGAGGAACTGGGATTATCATTCGGGATGGATATCGCCAAGTATCAGGAGCAGTCATAGAGGTTTGTCATGCGACATCAGATGAAAGTAAAGAAACTCAGCCGGCCACGGCCACATCGGGAAGCGATGCTCGACAATATGGTAACATCGTTGCTGGCGGGGAGAATGATAGAAACGACCGAGGCCAGAGCCAAGGAGTTGAGAAGGAGAATCGACCGGATAATAGTTACAGCCAAGAAAGACTCCCTAGCGGCGCGCCGCCAGCTGGCCCGGACGATTAAGGATCGGGCGACCCTGAAGAAGCTCTTTACCGAAATCATCCCCCAATTTAAGGACCGGCCGTCCGGTTTCTCGCGAGTGGCCAAAGTGGGACATCGCCGCGGCGATGGGGCGATGGTGGCGGTGGTAGAATTACTCACCGAAAAGCCCAAAGTTGAGAAGGAAAAGGGCAAGAAGAAGAGCGGCGAAAAGAAGAAGGAAAAGGAAGCGGTTGCGGCCGAGACCGGCAAAGGTAAAGGCGGCAAATCAAAGGCGAAGAAGGCCAAGGAGTCCGAAGAGACCAAAGAATAGTTTCCTTATCCGAATTGAATATCAAGCCCGGCGACCGTTGCCGGGCTTTTTTATTCCGGTTGCAATTTGAAAAAGAATTGGCTATTATTACGAATCTTAAACAATAGTGTTATATCTGTCTATTAATGGTCTGCAACATAATAACTTAAAAGATGTCGGCCGTCTTCCGGCGGTCCGATGAGAGGGAGCGAGAGATGTCAGAGCCAAAAAAAGGAATGTCAAAGGGTTGCCTGATCACTTTGATTGTCGCTTCGGTGATATTAGTCCTGGTTGTGGCGATGAGTGTCGTTTGCTATGTGAAACGGGACGCCATATTGGAATGGAGCATGGCCAAGATGGTCGATACCGCACAGACGGATATTCTCAATGATCTGCCCGAAGGGTATACAGCGGACGACGTGAACAAAATCTGCGATGATTTCAAAACGGCGCTTAAGGAAAAGAAAGTGCATGCCGACGAAGTCCGCAACCTGGCCACGATGTTTCAGGATGTTTTAAAAGATAAGAAGA
The DNA here is from genome assembly GCA_900498245.1 of Candidatus Zixiibacteriota bacterium. Classification (NCBI taxonomy): domain Bacteria; kingdom Pseudomonadati; phylum Candidatus Zixiibacteriota; species Candidatus Zixiibacteriota bacterium. The sequence goes on along the minus strand of LS998015.1, from coordinate 2,163,027 downwards.
TCGATAAGGATGAGGCCAAGACATTTCTCGAAGAACTTAAGCGAGCGACCGGAACACCTGCAGATGAATCTCCTGCAGAACAGACTGCGCCAGCGGAACCATCAACGGAATAGTGGATCGTTTCAGACGGAATTAATTGAGGGGCGGGAAAAATCATGCTGGGATTAATCGGCGTTCCGATCGGTTATCTATTGGGTTCGATACCGTTTTCTTTTATTATCGCCCGCATTTTTGGGATTCATGATTTAAGAAAGGTCGGCTCCGGGAATGTGGGGGCCACCAATGTCTGGCGGGCGGCAGGACGATTTGCCGGGACGATGGCCCTGATTGGCGATATCGGGAAAGGGATGGCCGCCGTGATTATAGCATCGCTAATCGCGCCGGCTTCCGACGGGGCCGAGTATCTTAAATTGGCATCGGGACTGGCGGCCATAATCGGGCACATATACCCCCTCTTCCTTAATTTCCGGGGAGGCAAAGGCGTGAATACGGCCCTTGGTGTAATGCTGATTTTATTACCGCTGGAATCATTGCTGGCATTTCTGGCTTTCATAATAACGGTGGTATTAAGCAAATATATCTCTCTCGGTTCGATGGTCGCCGCGGGAGCTCTCCTGATAATTGTCTGGGCCGAGTATCTGTTCAAACTGGATTTTGTGCATCCCGTCTATTTGCCGGTTTCGTTATTATTGGCAGGTCTAATAATATATACCCATCGAACTAATATTAAGAGACTTATGACCGGAACAGAAAACAGGTTCAGCATGCTTTCCCGAAAAGGCGGCGGAAATGCCTGAGAAATTGGCGGTCTTGGGAGCCGGAAGCTGGGGGATTGCGATTGCCAATCTCCTATTCAAAAATGGACACGCGGTAAAATTGTGGGAATTCGATTCCGGTGATTGCCGTCTCCTGCAGACGGAAAGGGTACATAGGAAGAAACTGCCTGATATAAGAATACCGGAAGAAATTTTGATAACTAATAGTCTGAATGAGGCCCTGGAGGCAACAGAATATTTGGTTTTGGCGGTTCCGACTCAAAAAGTACGATCAGTGTGTGAATCACTTCGACCGATGGTGCCCTCCGGAATGAAATATGTCAATCTGGCCAAAGGGGTAGAAATCGGCACCCTTCGGCGGGTCTCGGAAATTATACTGACGACAATCGATTCGGCGGAAAGCGGTTGTGTCGCTACCCTGTCGGGGCCCAGCCACGCCGAAGAGGTCTCGCGGAATCTCCCCACGTCGGTCGTAGCGGCGTCGATAAATGCGGAATTTGCCAGAGTGGTTCAGCGTCTCTTTAACAACAGCACGTTCCGGGTGTATCATTCCGAAGACATAATCGGCGTTGAACTGGGCGGTTCGCTCAAGAATGTGATCGCCATTGCATCGGGAATAACGCAGGGCCTGGGATTCGGAGATAACACGACCGGCGCCCTTTTGACCCGGGGATTGGCGGAGATCACACGAATGGGGGTCCGTCTCGGCGCCGATCCGCTCACCTTTGCGGGGCTCTCGGGTGTCGGGGATTTAATAACGACGTGCATTTCCCGTCATTCAAGAAACCGGTATGTAGGGGATAAAATAGGCCGAGGCGAAAAGCTCCGCGATATTCTGGCCGGGATGGTGATGGTGGCCGAAGGAGTCGATACGACCCGCTCGGCGAAAGCCCTGGCCGACAAATACGGGGTTGAGATGCCGATTACCGAGCAGGTTTTTCGGATACTGTTCGAGGAGCGCTCTCCGAAGGAGGCCCTGGCCGATTTAATGGGGCGCTCTTTGAAGCAGGAAGTCTGGAATTAAGGTCAATAGAGGTATCATTATGCCGCGACGAAAAGCAATGGCCGACGACAAGCTGTATTATTCCATCAGCGAAGTGGCCCGGATGACTCGTCTTGAGGCGTATGTTCTCCGCTTCTGGGAAAAAGAATTTCCCATGCTTAAGCCCCGGAAGAACCGGGGCGGAAACCGAATGTACCAGAAGCACGATATCGAACTTATCAACCAGATCAAGCAATTATTGTACAAGGAGAATTATACCATCGAAGGGGCGCGGAACCGTCTGCGGGGGATAAAACCGACCGAGGAGAGGAAGGAACTGAAAGAAAGCGGCCACTATCAAACCTTAATGGCCGAAATACGACGGGAACTGGAGACGCTCCTTAAACTTTTCCCTTGCCTTTTTAGGTTACCCGGTTAGATTACCGCTTGCGTCGGGGAGTAGCGCAGTTTGGTTTAGCGCACTCGCTTGGGGTGCGAGAGGTCGGCAGTTCGAATCTGCTCTCCCCGACCATTTTATTATGGATTCAAGAAAGTGTCGCAAAGAAGGCACCACTAATTGAAGAAGATTTTAATTCTGATTCCCGCTTATAACGCCGCCCGTTATCTCCCGGAATTGGTAAGCCGTATCGGGGCCGCGGTCCCCGGGGCTCACACTCTCATAATTAATGACGGTTCCACCGATAGTACCGCCGAGGTGCTGGCTGGTATGAAAGTTTTGTCCCTGACCAATACACCCAATATGGGCAAAGGGTATACTCTCCAGCGCGGTTTTGAATATGCTATCAAGGAAGGCTATGATTATGTTGTCACCATCGATGCCGATTTGCAGCATTTGCCGGAGGAACTGCCGTCTTTCACAAATTATGGAGACCGGGCCGGAATGGTTATCGGGACGCGGGATATCAGACTCAAAGTTATGCCGTTCGCGCGCTGGCTGACGAACAATCTGACATCGATGATCATTTCAATTTTCAGCGGACAAAGAATCAGAGATTCACAGTCGGGGTACAGGATGGTCGCCACGGAATTACTTCAAAAGATGAAGATCAGATCAATCAAGTATGACTATGAATCGGAAATACTATTTCAGGCCGGGGCGCTTGATATGAATATCGGCGAGGTCCCGATCGCGACGGTATATGAAGGGTCGCATTCTTATATAAATCCGCTGGTCGATACCGGGCGATTCATAAAATTGATCTGGAAAAGAATGCTGCTTTAAGAAGACCGGGGTCAGAATCGTTCCATAATATTCGCTCGTAAACGAGTATAAAAGGTATATTTGGTATGCTGATTTTAATCACAAATGATGACGGTATTCATGCCGACGGCCTGTTATCCCTGGAAAAGGAACTGAAAAAGACGGCGGAGGTTTTGGTGGTGGCGCCGGAAATGGAGCAATCGGCTTCCAGCCATTCGTTTACGCTCTCCCGGCCGCTACGAATTCATCAGCGGGGCACAAATCGCTATGTCTGTGACGGAACGCCGACGGATTGTGTAATGCTGGCCGTCCACGGCATTCTGAAACATAAACTGCCCGATCTGCTGCTTTCCGGGATAAACCACGGGAGTAATATGGGAGAAGATGTGACCTATTCGGGAACGGTGGCGGCGGCGATCGAAGGATCGATTCTGGGTATTCCGTCGGTGGCGCTTTCCAACAGTGACTCCGAAAACCTGAAAGCCTTCGGGGCGGCGGCGAGATTCACGGCGCGATTCGTTAAGCACATTAAGAAGTTTGGCTTATCTACGGACACGTTTCTTAATATCAATTTTCCGCTATTAAAGGGAAATCGATACGGCAAGTTCAGTTTCACGAGCCTGGGTAAACGGACCTACCGGGATATAATAATCGAGAAGACCGATCCCAGAGGGAAAAATTATTACTGGATTGCGGGGAAGTCGACCTGGAGCAATATCGAAGGATCCGATTTTCTGGCGGTTTCGAGAGGATATGTATCAATATCACCTTTGCAGATGAATTTTACGGATTTTGAGGCGATTCCGAAGATGAGCAAGATCCGCCTTAAAATTTAATGATATGAGGCGATGTGATAATTCTCTTGACTGTTGCCGGCAATTATGTATTTTTAGTGGCCTATATCGGGGCGTAGCGCAGCCTGGTAGCGCACTTGGTTCGGGACTAAGGAGTCGCTGGTTCAAATCCAGTCGCCCCGATTTTTCTGGCAGGTTCTAAGCTACCGAATTTCCAACTCCGGCATTATGGAGGATTATTGATGAAGAAAGGACATCCTTTCATTGCGGTAATAGGGGCCGGAAAATGTTCCAAGAAAATGAAAGATATGGCGGAGGATGTGGGGCGGACGATCGCCGCCGGCGGTGGTATTCTGGTCTGCGGGGGTCTAGGAGGAGTGATGGAAGCGGCGGCCAGGGGGGCCAAAGCAAAAAAAGGGCTGACCATCGGCATTTTGCCGGGGGACGATAAAGAGGCGGCCAATGAATTTATCGATGTCGCCATTCCCTCCGGAATCGGGGAGGCCCGCAATTTAATTGTCATAAGAACGGCGGACGCAATTGTGGCGATGCCGGGGAAGTTCGGAACCCTTTCCGAGATGGCTTTCGGCCTGAAATTGGGCAAGCCGATGGTATCTTTGTCGGCGTGGAATATTTCCGACGACGTGGAACGGTTCGAAGACCCGGTGGCTGCGGCGGAGAGGGCCCTTAAATTGGCGGAAAATAAGTCTTGAGTATTGTCGGAGCCGTTATTAATGTAAGGGGAGTTGTGCAGGGTGTCGGGTACCGGTTCTGGTGTCTTCGCCGGGCTTCCGCGTTGCCCATAGGCGGCTATGTGGCGAATTTATATGACGGTTCCGTGGAAGTGGCGGTGGAAGGGGACAGGGGCGTGGTTGAGAGTTTTATCAAGGAGTTGAAAGTTGGACCTTCGTATGCCAGCGTGACCGATGTCAGAGTGAACTGGTATGATAGATTGAAGGGTTACAAAGATTTCAGGATTGAGAATAAGGATTAGAGATATGATTGATTTGAAGGCGGCCATACGGACGGTGCCGGACTTTCCGACTAAGGGGATAATGTTTCGGGATATAACGACGCTGTTGCTGAATCCCGATGCCTTCCGGACCGCAATCGATAGAATCGAGGAATTCGGCCGAAGCCGGCATATCGACAAAATACTGGCTATTGAGTCGCGCGGATTTCTATTCGGGGCCGCCGTCGCCGATCGTCTTGGAACCGGATTGATTCCGATACGGAAGGCGGGCAAATTGCCGGGGAAAATCATAAAATATGAATATGCCCTGGAATACGGGACCGACACTATAGAAATCCATGAAGATGCTTTAAAGAAGGGTGAAACCGTTCTTGTTGTAGATGATCTTGTGGCGACCGGCGGGACACTGGAGGCGGCCTGCCGTTTAGCCGAAAAGTGCGGGGCCCGGGTGGGCGGAATAGCCGTGGTAATAGATTTGGCCTATCTCCCCTGGAGGAAGAAATTGCAGGGTTACGATATTTTAAGTTTGGTCCGCTACGATTCCGAATAGATAATGCCCCCGTAGCTCAGAGGATAGAGCAGAGGTTTCCTAAACCTTTGGCCGCAGGTTCAACTCCTGCCGGGGGTATTAAAGCGGTCAACTTCTTTCGTATAAACGGGTTGAGTAACGCAAAATTATTCAAAAACAGTTTGACTTCATTTCCGCAACTATTTATATTTTCACTCTGATATTTTGACGAATGGTTCGTCTTTAGGATGGGAAGATAATAACTTAGAATTAGCGGGAGGATCCGATAGTATGAAATTGTCGTTGTTCAAAGTTGTCGTGCTTTTATCACTTATCCTCACAACGACATCTTACGCTCAGGAACAGGGGTTGATATTTAACTTTTTTGGCGGCGGAGCGCGTTCGGAAGGGATGGGTCAGGCCTATCTGGCGATTTCGAATGATGCTTTCGCGGGCAGTTGGAATCCGGCGGGTTTGTATATTCATGAAAAGACCTTAATGGGTTTCAGCTATGGATTTTTCATGCCGCGGGGGAAGTATGAGTTTTTCGGTTCTCCCGAAGGCACCTATAACCACACCGGAACCTACAGCAATATTAATAATCTCGGGATTATTTCACCGATGCGTATCAAGAATCACCATTTTGTAATGAGTTTATCATACAATCGTAATTTCGATGTCTATTACAAATTTGGAGACATTCTTTCGCATTGGACCACCAGCGGCCCGAATACCTTTTATGACCGTCACGGCGGCCTGAACGCCATCAGTCTGGCTTTCGGGACGCGGTTGAGCGGCCAGTTGTCTTTCGGCGTGGCCGGCAACATTTATGACGGCAAGGTGGTCACCGATGAACAGCGGAGCCTGTTCTGGAACGATTCGCTGTCCAATGTGGAAGTTCTTGATTCCACCGGATATTCGGGATTCAACGCCACAGTCGGGCTCCTTTATACCGGAGAGAAATTGCGCGGGGCATTGGTACTCAAGACGCCCTTTAATTTGCGCGGCAATTCCGATTCGACCACTTACAAAATAACGACTTTCAATAGCGTGACGATAGCCAACAAGACGGATACGGTATATGTAAACGGGATGACATCAAAGTTGGCGATGCCGTGGATGATCGGGTTGGGCAGCGCCTATAATGTGAATGATAATATGGTCGTCTCCGCCGATATGGAATTCCGCAGTTTCAGCGGGAAATTGATCAGCAATCTTCGTCCTGTCAAGGGAATTGAACTGACCGCGAGCGGCGATCGCATTGAGCATTTTAATGAAACCGACCCCAACTGGAGCAATGTGATTCAGTTCCGCCTGGGAGCGGAATATCTTCTGCATCCTCCGATAGGAGAGATTCCGATCCGGGTCGGCTTCCGCAACGAGGCCTTTCCTTATGGCGAGATAACGGGCTACACTGTCAAGTATGAAGGCGCCAAGGGATCTAATATTAATGATTCGAGCCGAATCTCCTATATTTTCACCTATAATAACAGCAAAGTGACCGGTTACAGCCTGGCTCTCGGAACCGGGATTCATTGGTCGCAGGTGATTCTCGATGTAGCGTACACTTTCAGTGCCTACAAGCAGGATATTCTGCAGGATAGCGAACTTCATGCTGAAAATAAATGGAGAAATCATCATCTGAATCTGACTTTTACGGGGTATTTTTAATTGACGAAAATTGTGGCGGGGCCGTTCCCGGTCCCGCCATTGCCTGCTAACAAAGGCCGGGGAAGCGCCGATAAATCTATCAAAAACAGGAACGAATCGAGAAAGTTGAATGCGTACCAAGGTAAAACTTAAAAAACAGCAGATTAAAGAAGACAAGTTTACCACTTTCATGCTGCAATCACGCGAGTGGTTGACCGACAACTGGCAGGTNTTCGCAATCGGTCTGGCGGTGGTGGTGGTCCTTATCGCCGCCGGTTTTTATTATTTTAAGATGCAGAGCGATAAGGCTCAGCAGGCCGGCGACCGGTTGGCGAAGGCGATCGCCGAATTGCGGCAGCAGAATTTTCAGGTAGCCATTCTGGATTTGAAGGATTTGGCCGACAACTACAGCGGCAGTGTGAAGGCCCGGGCGCAGTTCGATCTGGCCAATGCTTATTACGACAATAAGAGTTATGACGACGCCATAACTCAATATCAGAAATATATCGACGAAGTTCATTCGGATCCGTTGACGACCGCATCCGCGATGGCCGGGGTAGCGGCGTGCCTTGAAAATAAACAACAATTTCTGGCGGCCGGAGATAAATTTGCGGAGACGGTGAAGGCATTTCCCGATTCTCCCGCCGAACCGGAATATCTGGTCGGGGCGGTCAGGAATTATGTCGCCGCCGGGGACAGCCAGAAGGCCGATTCGCTGGTTACGGTCATAAATTCCAAATTTCCCGGTTCGGATTTTCAATTAGCGGCAACGCGGTTGGCGATGCAGTTGCAAACCCAGTAAGTTTCGTTTTCAATATGTCGGAGAAGACATATCTAAAAGTCGCCATTCTCTGGCATATGCATCAGCCGTTTTATTTCGATCCCAGAAAAAAGCAATTTCTGCTCCCCTGGGCACGACTACACGGTCTTAAAGACTATTTAGACATGCCTCTGGCGGCGACCCAGTATCCGGGGGTAAAAGTCACGTTCAATCTTGTCCCGTCACTCCTGGATCAGATAGATATGTATTGCCAGGGCTACAGGGATCGCCATCAAGAGCTCTCCGGCATACCGGCGCTGGAGTTAAGACCGGATGAGAAGAAGGAGATTTTGTCGACTTTTTTCGCCGGTCACCCCGCGACCATGATTGAACCATATCCCCGTTTCCGGCAATTATTTCGAAAGAAAGAAAGCAGCGGCAACAATCTGGATCTGGCAATAGAACTTTTTTCGACATCAGAATGGCGAGATATTCAAATGTGGTCCAACCTGGTCTGGATGGATCCGCGGTTCCGGAAGGAAAAGGAGATTGCCGGTTTTTATGATAGAGGGCGGGATTTCACCGAGGAGGATAAACGGATTCTGCTGAGCCACCAGATTGAAATTCTGAAACGGATAATTCCGACTTATCAGCAATTGTATAGAGAGGGCAAAATTGATGTTTCGTTTACGCCCTATTATCATCCGATTTTGCCGCTTCTGGCCGATACCGACAGCGCCAAAGAGGCGCTGCCAAATATCCAGCTTCCTGCCGAGCGTTTCCGGCATCCCGAAGACGCCCGGTGGCAGATTCATAATGCCGCCGAAAAATTCCGGGATCTTTTTGGGTCGGAATTGAAGGGGATGTGGCCGTCGGAGGGATCCGTATCGGAAGAGGTCTTAGGAATAATCCGTGATGAAGGAATCACGTGGGCGGCCACGGATGAAGAAGTTTTATACAATTCACAGTTAAAAACAGGCGGCCGACGCGGTTCCCCTCATACAGCCTATGAGTTTAGCGGGGCACCGGGGCTGAAGATTTTTTTCCGGGATAAAGGGCTTTCGGATAAAATAGGATTTGTTTATTCCACGTGGGAGGCGGGGCGTGCGGTCGGCGATTTCATGCAGGCTCTCCACAATATTGCGGATTTCCTGAAAGACAATTTGAAAGATAAGGTCGTCACGGTAATTCTGGACGGGGAGAATGCCTGGGAATATTATCCCGATGACGGGTCGCAATTCCTTGACAAATTTTATCAGGCCCTGGCGACGGATGAAAGGATAAAAACCGTAGGGCTATCGGAGGCCACGCAGATCGGCCCGGCGGCGCCGCTTAAGAGCATCATGGCCGGCTCGTGGATAAATCATAATTTCCGCATCTGGATCGGCCATAATGAGGATAATGCGGCCTGGAATCTTTTGGCCAAGGCCCGGGAAGCACTTGTCAATTTCCAGAAAAGCCATCCCGATGCCGATCCGGACACGATAGCACGTGCCTGGCGCCAAATTTATATTGCCGAAGGGTCGGACTGGTGCTGGTGGTACGGCGACGAACATATCGGAGTTAACAATGCTCAATTTGATGAATTATTCCGTCTGCACTTGAAAGTTCTGTATGAGATTTTGGGGCTGGCTCCGCCCGAAATTCTTATGCGGCCGATTCACCGTACGAAGGCCGAGGCCATTTTGAGTTTTCCCGAGGCGCTTCTCACGCCGCATCTGGACGGAATCCTGACCCATTACTATGAATGGAGCGGGGCGGGTCATTATGATTGTCTCAAAGGCGGTGGGGCGATGCATCGGGTCGATTCCGTGATAAGCGATATCTTCTTTGCGTTCGATTCCGAGCATTTTCATATTCGCCTTGACTTCGGGACAAAATTAAATTTAGTTGATATCAAGGACAGCCGAGTGATTATTGAATTCAAATCGGCCGACCGAATGGAACTGCTCCTGGAGAGGGGGGAGTTGATAGAGAAGGAAGGATTCAAATATATCCTTGACCGAATCCTTGAGGTTTCTTTGGAGCGGACCGCCATCATCCCCAAGGGATTCGGCACCGTGGAATTTGCAATTCATTATTATCAAGGAGCCCAGTTGCTGGAGAAGTGGCCGGTGGAGGATTATATTGCAGTGGATTTGCCGGAACGTGATCGGGAAATTTTCTGGCAGGTTTAGGGGGAATTGAAATGGCAGATTCTTTTTTTCTGAAAGACGACGAAGTATCGACACAGGCCAAGATACCGCCGCTGGATGAAGGCGAGGACGAAAAGGCCAAAGAAGCCGATCTGCTCAAAGATCAGGGAATGATTGCCTCAATACTGGCTTATATTCCTTTTCTCTGCCTGATTCCTTTACTGCAGATGCGGGAAAATCAGGAGGCCCGGTTTCACAGCAAACAGGGACTCCTGCTATTCTTGCTGGAAATCATGGCCGGTCTCTTTTTAATACCGGGTTTATCATCGACAATTTGGAAAACGGTTTTGATAGTTGCGCTGGGAGCGGCCGCGGCCGGGATCGTGTTCGGGATACAGGGGAAATCGTACCGCCTGCCGTTCCTGAGTGACATTGCCGACAAAATGAAAATCTGAGTATGAAATTTCCTTCAATTGTAAGACTCCTACCTTTTGCCCTAATAATAATCCTGGCGGGGTGCGCAGTCACGGGCCCGGGCGGCAAAACGTCGCTTATTTTCATTGGGACCGATCAGGAAGTCGCGATCGGCGATGAGATGGATTCGAGCATACAGGCGGAGAATCGAATTCTCAAAGATACATTATGGCAGCAGTATGTGAATACAATCGGGCAGAAAATAGTTGCCGGGTGCGATCGTAAGGACCTCACCTACCATTTTGCTATCATTGACACCAACCTGGTTAACGCTTTCGCAACGCCCGGGGGATATGTATTTCTATATACCGGGCTTTTGAAACAGATGGATAACGAGGCAGAGCTGGCCGCCGTTATGGCTCACGAAATTTCCCATGTGGTGGCGCGACACGGGATCAAGAGACTTCAGGCCGCCATGGGCGTTTCTATTCTCGAGCAACTGGTTTTCGGCAACGATCCGGGGGCCCTGAAGGCGGCAGTCAATGTCGGGATGGGACTGACTTTCGCCAGCTATTCCCGTGAGAATGAAAATGAGGCCGACAGTTACGGCATACAATATATGATAAAAGCGGGGTATGATCCATCGGGGGCAATAACGATGTTTGAAAAACTGGCGGCGATGTCACAGGGGGATCCGAATTTCTTCGAGAAACTGTCGATGGATCATCCGGAAACCCAGGATAGAATAAGTAAAAGCAAAGCGCTCATCGAATCCCTTAAGCCGCTTCCGGCCAATCTCAATACGTATACTCAGAAATACCGCATAATGCGGTCGCGTCTGCGCTGAAAAAGTTCGATCACTTCTGACATTATTAGCGGAAATCATTCAATATGTGTATCGATATTGTGCGAAACGGCAAATCACAGGAAGTTTTTTTTAAATGGCCGCCCGAATTCATTTATGGTAGAATTGAACCATGTCGGATGGAATTAATCAAAAAGCCCCGCTATTGAGCCGGTTAAAGACTATAATTATCGGAGGGGCACGGAACCCTCAGGACCCCGGGGTATTTCATAAACTGTCGCTGATTGCCTTCTTTGCCTGGATAGGTTTAGGGGCGGATGGGCTATCATCGTCGTGCTATGGCCCGGCCGAGGCTTTTCAGGCCCTGGGGCAGCATTCCTACCTGGGGATTTTTGTGGCGCTGGGATCGGTACTGACAATCTTCATAATCAGTGCCAGTTATTCTCATATAATTGAACTTTTTCCCACGGGGGGTGGCGGTTATCTGGTGGCCAGTAAGCTTTTGTCGCCGACCTTCGGAATGATATCCGGGTGTGCCTTGATCATTGACTATGTTCTGACGATTTCGCTCTCAATTGCCAGTGGGGCGGAGGCGATTTTCAGTTTTCTGCCGACCGGCTTTCAGCCCTTCATACTGGAATTCGCCATTCTAAGCGTGATAATCATTACCCTCATCAACTTGAGGGGAGTGAAGGAATCGGTAATGATTTTAATGCCGATATTCATGCTGTTTGTAGTCGGGCACCTTTTTGCCATCACATATTCGATTGTTCTTCATTTCAATCATTTCCCGTCAGTGGTCAGCAAGACGGCCGACGAGATAAAAGGTCTCAGTTCCCAAATAGGTTACCTGGGCGTGTTCGTGGTTATTCTGCGAGCATATAGTATGGGGGCAGGAACCTTCACGGGAATCGAAGCCGTCAGCAACGGTTTGCCAGTCCTGCGCGAGCCGCGCGAACAAACCGGCAAGCGAACCATGAAGTACATGGCCTATTCACTGGCGATAATGGTGCTGGGCTTGATGGTATCTTACATGCTCTTCGATGTCGCCCCGGAATCGGGCCGAACGTTGAATGCGGTATTATTTTCAAACTTGACCGAGCATTGGGGAAAAGCGGCCTCCGATGCTTTTATCTGGATAATTCTGCTTTCGGAGGGAGCGATTCTTTTTGTGGCGGCCCAGACCGGATTCGTGGATGGTCCCCGGGTGCTGGCCAATATGGCTCTGGATCGCTGGTTTCCGACCAAGTTCGCCAGTCTGAGCGACCGCCTGGTGACCAAGAACGGGATTCTCTTGATGGGCGGAGCCGCCACCATTTTGATGATTCTGACCAAAGGCTCGGTACAGTTGCTTTTGGTCCTTTATAGTATCAATGTGTTTATTACCTTTGTGCTGTCGCAAACCGGCATGGTACGTCACTGGTGGCAAGTGCGGCGGGAAGATCGCCGCTGGCGGAACGGCTTTTTGATTAATGGTATCGGCTTGATTTTATGCGCGTTTATACTCATCTCGGTGGTAGCCATAAAATTCCACGAGGGCGGGTGGATTACAATGGTAATCACCTTTGCCCTAGTCGTTCTGATGATGGGAGTGAAACGTCATTATAAAAGAACGCATCGTCTTTTGCGACGGCTCGATAATCTGCTGGTAACGGCGAGCGAAGTCACGGTCTCGGGTGAAAAGCAGGAGCGACCGGCGCCGGAAGAAGATCCGAACGGAAAGACGGCGGTCCTTCTGGTGAACGGTTATAATGGATTGGGGCTTCATTCTCTATTCAGCATATTTCGCACTTTTAAGGGAGTATTCAAAAATTTCGTATTTATACAAGTCGGAGTGGTTGATGCCGGGGTATTCAAAGGAAGGGCGGAAGTCGAGAATTTGAGGCAGCATATCGATGAGGAACTCAAAAAATATATCCACTTCATGAACCGGGAGGGGTACTATGCCGAGGGCGTTTCGTCGGTCGGCATCGATGTGATAGATGAAATAGAAGAAATCGGTCCGCCACTATTGAAAAAATACCCGGACGCGGTCTTTTTTGGAGGTCAGATTGTTTTTCCCGAGGAGAAATTCTTCACCAGATGGCTGCATAACTATGTTGTATTTGCCGTCCAGCGCCGTTTCTATCATCGGGGAATACCGTTCATTATTCTTCCCATCCGCGCTTAGAAAATTCGCCTGCAACGGACCAAGAATGGTTGTTGGAAGTGTTCATCGTTATGAAGCTCTCTCAAAGGGTGACTGTTTCTACCAGAAACGAATTATCCATCCAAGTTTTTTGTTGACAACATGTTATAAAAAAAGTTACCCTAAGCCGAAATATGGGAAAGAGGCCATAAGAATGTCAATTTTCTGCTCAAAAAGCCGACATTGGAAGTGAGTGTGTGCAGAAAAGGAAATGATCGCCTAAGTTCTGATGATTCGGTCTGTTAGCAAGGATATAATGACTGTCAGGTTATTACTGTTCAGAGAAGAACAAATTTTCTTCTCCACAGGAGTTTTGCGGGGGCGGAATAGAAATCAAGCGAAAACCGGGCAAAGAGGATGTGGCCTGTAACTATTTGAAATGGAGTAAGATGGCGGAAGTAATATTTGGTGTTAAGGTGGTGAAAATTACTTTGCGGAAAAGGGTTCGCGGGCATCAAGATTGCAATTTCTCCCTTCCTGAAATGATGAAGATTCAAGAAGGGCGGAAATAATGAAAAAATCTCTTAACAGGATTTTGATAGTCTGGGGTTTTTTAATAATCATAAGTGCACTATTGGGGCGGGCATCGATAGCCAGCGATAATGGACGGGCGTCGGCCGATTTCCTGAATATTGGAGTTGGTGCGCGGGCGGCATCGATGGGAGAGGCCTATTCGGCCATTGCCAATGATGCCAACGCCGCTTATTGGAATCCGGCCGGTCTGGTATCGGTGAAATCGCCGCAATTGACCTTTTCGCATTTTGCCTGGTATCAGGATATAACCTTTGATTATCTCGCGGCATCGTTTCCAATGGGTAATCGACTTAATATTACGGCCAGCGCTCAATATATGAATTACGGCAAGATTGAAGGATATGACGAGCAGGATAATCCGACCGGGGATATCGGCTCCACTTATGATTTTGCCGGAGCGATCAGTTTTGGATACAAATTGACCGATAATTTCTCCGCGGGGATGGGAATCAGATATGTGGCGATCTCTCTGGCCAATTTGAAGGGAACGGCATTAGCCGGGGATGTGGGAATGAGATATTCGGCGGGCAATGCAATCTTCGGCCTGTCCCTCTCCAATGTTGGTCAGGATCTAAAGTTTGATCAGGAAAAGAGCCATCTTCCGGCAAAAATTCGCGGCGGATTAGCTCTATTGCCTTTCGGCCCGAATTTCATTGCATCGATCGAGGGTGAAAAACCGCTTTACGGGGATATGGCTATCCATAACGGCTATGAGTTGAAGTTTGAAGACAGGTATTTTTTGCGGGCCGGCTATAGTTTCTTTCCTCGTCAAAATGACCGTCAATTCGGACAGGGGATTTCATTGGGTGCGGGAGCAATATTGGGTCCGACGCAATTCGATTATTCTTTCACGCCAAAAGAGAATTTCAGTTCCGAATCGATTCACAGATTTTCGGTGTCATTGAATTTGAACAAATGATTTGATTCGCTCGGTTGTATTATAAACTATTGTCTGCTATAATAGAGGACTGGAATTGTCCGCGATTCCGGTCCTTTTTTGTTGAAAATCATTGCAATAGCTTTCTTATTTAGTGCGCAAATTGTTGCAGTATTTGTGTTGCAATGTTCAGCAAATTCGGAATTCGCGTCAGCAGAAGATCTAATCATCAAAAAGCTCAATTTGGTTGATTAATTCCATCGCTTGTAACTCATTGCCCTGCAACATTGAGATATGGCCATAAATCGGCAATGGGCCGTTGACGGTCAAATTTCCCTTTTAACTTACCTTTGGCAGCCAATTTGCTCGAATTACAATCAATTGAAGCTACTTATCGGTTCAGGTTTAATTTAAAGACTTATCGAAAAAATGGGAAATTTGATTAACAACAACGGTTCAGATTCAAGCACGAATACTTCGGTAGCCATCAGTTCGCGAAATCTCCAATATGGCACGGCAATAGGGGCTGGCAGGTCGGCGGAATGGATCGGGGAAGAGAGCCGATCAGTCCGCGATTCCCTGCAGTTCTATTTTGGCGAATATATTTCGGGAATTTTCTTCATTTTTGCGGTATTTTGCTTTACTTTCCTAGTGCCGGCGGCCTTTGCCAAACCGGGTAAGGTAATTTCCAATATGGTTGACAGATTGTTAAAAAAGACCCTTGATATATCTGGAGCCGTTCTGGGGTTGATTCTGGCCTCACCGTTATTCATAGTAATACCGGTTTTGATTAAGTTAGATAGTCCGGGTTCAATTTTTTATACGCAGGATAGAGTCGGCCTCAATCGTCGCAAACGGAATCGTCGGGCTTATAGAGCGGATGTCCTAAACAGCCAGCGGGACGGGGATAGGCGGAAGCGGGATTTGTACGGAAAGCCTTTTAAGGTAATTAAGTTTCGTACGATGGTCAGCGATGCCGAAGTGAAGTCGGGGCCGATCTGGGCCACCAAAAATGACGCCAGAATCACCAGGCTGGGACGGTTTCTGAGAAAGACCAGAATTGATGAAGTTCCGCAATTGATAAATGTTCTCCTGGGTGATATGTCGATGGTGGGGCCGCGGCCGGAGCGACCGTTTTTTGTCCATGATCTTTCCGAGAAAGTTCCGGGTTATAAGACCCGCCTTCGCGTCAAGCCCGGCATCACCGGATTGGCACAAGTGAATAATGGATATGATTCATCGGTGGAATCGGTAATGGTCAAGGTTCGCCATGATATTACCTATATTCGGACCTGGACCATTTTCAGCGATTTGCGGATATTGATGAAGACGGTTTTGGTAGTTATTACAGGCAAGGGGGCCTGCTGAAAAGTTCTGATTTTTATTAACCGCACTCTTTCGGGTGCGGTTTTTTTATTCCTTGATTAGATATTCAAAAAATAATATCTTTCCCGATTATAATTAATGACAACAACTTAATTTAGTGAGAACGGATATATGTTTTCCAGAAGGAAATTGGCGCTCGTCTTTTTGTGCCTGATGCCCCTGATTTCAGCGGCCCAGGAAACAAAGCAAGGCGGATTTACGGTTGATTCCAGTCCGCCGGGAGCGGAGGTGACTCTTACGGGGGCGGTCACGATGAGCGGATTGACGCCGGTGACATTTGCTCAGGGCCTGGAGGGACATTATCAGGTAGAGTGCCGCAAGAGCGGCTATGAAACCTATAAGAGTTCGACCTTTCTTCAGGCCGATAAGGCCGTCAATCTGACGATACATTTGAAACCGAAGACAGCTTTCAAAGGAGCGGCAAGGTCGCTTCTGATTCCCGGATGGGGGCAGTCGTACTCGGGTCAGAAGACCAAAGGGGCGGTTTTCACGATTTTGGCGGTCGGGGCGGTGTCCTCCTTCTTGATTGCCGATTCCAAATTTAATGACAAGGAAAACAGCTACAACGATCTTCTGGATCGATATAACAAGACAGTACTTTTCAGCGACAGGCAAAGTTTATATAACCAACTGGAGGCGGCACGCAAGGACGCCTATGACGCCGAAACGGTAAGGCGGATAACCATCGGGGCAGTCATCGGTGTCTGGGGCATCAATCTCATAGATATGATATTTTTCTTTCCCGAGGAACGGAGCAGTATGGTGATTAATACGATCAGTTTCAAACCGGATATGGATCAGGGAGGGGGACAGATAGTGCTGTCCCACCGGTTCTAGGAGGTTGCGGCGATGAGAAAAGTCATATTTGTATTTATGGTCGCGCTTCTCACTCTGGCGGGTTGTAGCCGCCATATCGACTCGCCGGATGTGCCGTTCGATTTACCCAAGCAGCCGCCGGTTCCGTCGGGTCTGAAATTGGCGCATACTGCCGGAGGGATGGATCTGTCGTGGCAAATATCGGACAGCGCTCTGGTGCGGTATTTTAAGGTTTATCTGGCCGATTCCCTAGACGGAACCTACCGGCTACAGGATTCGACCGGTGATTATTCCTTGACCATGACCGATCTTTCAAACGGTCAGCCGTATTATTTCAGGGTTTCAGCCGTAATCAGCGGGGGTGTGGAGGGCGAGAAATCGTCGGCCGTCGCATCCATTTTTGGCACGATGGCAATCAGTATCAATAATAATGATAAATATACAAATTCGCAGACGGTGAGTATCAGTTTTGTCGTCCCGGTGACGGCCTCGCTCATGCAATTATCCGAAGATTCCAGTTTTGCCGGTTCCAGCTGGCAGACATATGTATCGCCGACAAACAAGGAATTATCGTCGGGGGACGGATTGAAAAAAGTCTATGCCCGTTTTCAATTCAACGACGGGTCATCTTCGGAAAAAGCGGTTTCTGACAGCATCATACTGGATACGAGGGCCTTTATAGACTCTACGTACTTCACCAGTTCCCTGCCCAATCCGGTTGCGGGCGATGCCGTGACATTTTTCGTGGTCACCCACGAAAGCGGCGGAACGGCCTATGTGTCTTTTTCGAGTATCAGCCGACTGGATTTGTATGATGATGGAAGTAACGGTGATGTGACGGCCAATGACGGGATTTACAGCCGCCTATATATTATCCCGGCCGACCTGGAAGTGGTGAACGGGTTGGTCAGCGGGCATTTCCAGGATGCCGCCGGAAATAATGCCGATGTGCGCCCGGCGCAGATACGACTCAATATTTTAAAGGCACCGACCCCGATCACCCTGAGTGCCACAACGCAATCATCGTCCTCAATACGGCTCTCCTGGTCCCAGGAGACCGATAATGATTTTGCATCATATCAGATTTATCGCAGTCCCAACGCCACCGTGAATACCGGCTCGGATCTGGTGACTATTATTACTTCGCGGACCACTCTTTCGTATAGCGATGACAACCTCGAAGCCAATAAGGCGTATTACTATCGGATATATGTTTTCGACAATACGGGCCTTTCCACGGCGTCGAATATCACGTCGGATACTACGCAGATTAATATTGCTCCGACAGCCGTCCAGCTGGCGATTCAGATTAACGGGGACTCATCGATTATGACGTGGACGACAAATGGTGACGCCGATTTTGGCTCGTATCAGATTTATCGGGGAACGACCCCGGGAATAACCAATTTGAACGCCACTCTTCTGGCCATTATAAATGAGCAATCGACGACAACCTTTACGGATAACCGGCCCACGGCGTCAACCTACTATTATCGTGTATATGTATATGATAAGCAGGGAATGTTGACCGGTTCCAACGAGGTTGCGGCGCCATAGAATGGGGCGGGAAATGGGATTCATAGAGAAATTAAACCGTCTGATTGGCCTTTATCTATCGGTTTTCAAACTGTTCGGCAGGTTGTCTGTCTGGATCCCGTTTTTCGTGTATGCTCTGCTCCAGTTTGGTCTTTTACTATTCTGCGTTTCATATATAAGGCCGGCTATCTACCCAATGCTTTCCCCGATCGTGGCTTTGCTTGGACAAAACGCGGATGTTTTGTTCAGCCACTATCCGGGACTTTATTTGATGCTTCCGCAAGTTTTTCAATGGGGCAAACTGCTCCTGGGATTTATCTTTGAGGGTCTGGCAGCCGGAATGACCGCCGTATTATTCCTTCATTTTTTCAGCAGGGGGAAATATGGCGAAATAAAATCATCTGATGCCTTCAAGCGCTGGGGACAATTGTTGGCGGTATGGGCAATAATCACGATACTTCTGGTTCTATTGAACCGTTATTTCCCGATGGCCGCGGCCGGATTCGTCAACGGATCGCCCCGAAGGGTGGCCCTGATGGAAATCCTGATGCGGCTGATTACGATAGGGGTCTATGCCATGTTTGTCTACGCCGTGCCGGCGGTCGTGGTTGAAAGAACATCAATTTGGAGAGGGATTCGCCTTTCGCTGAATTATTTCGCCCGCTATCCGATCTTCAGTTTCTTTCTGGCGCTGTTACCTTATTTATTGACGATACCGGTGACATATATAACTTCGAATAGCGACGTGGTGGTATCCAAATTCTCGCCGGAGTTAATATTTTACGTGCTTGTGGCGGGCATCATAATCGATATGATAATGAATTTCCTCCTGACCGGGGCGGTAGTGAAATTTCTGGTAGAAGAAGGTGAAGGATAGTCGATATCCAGACTTCAGAAAATTAAAAGGGAAGCGTCCGATGCTTCCCTTTTTTTTGGGATTGTTTCTAAATGAACCAGTCCGGAGTTCTTATCGCAATTTAAGGGCATATTTTTCAACCCCGCGGCGGGAAGGGGCGAAAAAAGTGATTTTCTGCGGTTTTCTTCAAGGCCATTTCTAAATAAAACGCTCGAATTTCCGATATCAGGAATAACTGTGGAAAATTATTGATTGTATGAAAAATATACTCATTGTCGATGATGACCCTGAAATTTCCCGGTCACTGGCCAACCTCTTTGACCCGCAGAGATTTCATTTTTATTTCCTCAACGACGGCCAGCGGATGGTCGAATTTGTTAAGGAAAAAGATGATGTCGATGTAATTCTTCTGGATGTCAATCTGCCGACCCTTTCGGGGCTTGATA
Source organism: Candidatus Zixiibacteriota bacterium (assembly GCA_900498245.1). Lineage (NCBI taxonomy): Bacteria > Pseudomonadati > Candidatus Zixiibacteriota > Candidatus Zixiibacteriota bacterium. The sequence continues at coordinate 2,143,369 of LS998015.1, read as the reverse complement.
TTTTGAAGAAAGCCAAAATAGAGGGTGTCCCTTCACCTATAATAATGATCTCCGGATTTGTGTCGACGGAGAACGCGATTGAGGCGATGCGTGAAGGGGCCTATGAATATCTGACCAAACCGTTTGAAATTCAAAAACTGATTGACACCGTTAACAAGGCCTGCGGTCTGGTAAAGCATAAGGCAGGTATGGAACCTCGGCAGGAAATGGAAACGGCGGAAATCGACGAAATAGTCGGAAAGTCATCGGAAATAGTCGAAATCGCCAAATTGGTGGGACAGGTAGCGAAATCGGATGCCGCCATTTTAATATTCGGCGAATCCGGCACCGGCAAAGAATTAATCGCCCGGGCGATTCATCGCAATTCCCGTCGCCGTAATAAACCGTTCTTATCAGTCAACTGCGCGGCTCTGGCGGAGACCCTTCTGGAGTCGGAACTCTTCGGACACGAAAAAGGGGCTTTCACCGGGGCCTATTTCAAGCGCCTGGGGAAATTCGAACAGGCCAACAACGGCACCATATTCCTCGATGAAATTGCCGATATGTCGCTGATGACCCAGTCAAAATTGCTTCGTGTTTTACAGGAGAAGAATTTTGAACGGGTGGGGGGAAATGAAACCATCGAGGTCGATGTGCGCGTCATCGCGGCCACCAATAAATCGCTGGTTCAGTGTATGAAAGACGGGTCGTTCCGGGTGGACCTGTTTTACCGGCTCAAAGTCGTCTCCATTTATATTCCGCCCCTGCGGGAGCGCAAGAGCGATATTCCGCTTTTGGCCGAGCATTTCGTGAAGAAATTTTCCCGGAACCTGGATAAAGAGATAAAAGGGATTTCGCAGAAAGCGATGAACATGCTGATGAAGTATGCGTGGCCTGGGAATGTCCGCGAACTGGAGAATAATGTTCATACGGCCTGCGTCATGACAAAAGCCGACACGTTGCAGTCGGAGGATTTTCCGATTTTCTCGGAACTGGACTCGAAAATCGAAATCGACCTGGATCATTTGCAGGAAGATTATGCCGAGATATTCAAAAAGATAATCGATCCGGTTCTTCCGAAATTAATTAACAGTTCCGAAGGGAAAATCTATTACTTCCTGGAATCGGCGCTGGAAAAAGCCCTGATATCATCCTGTCTGAAGCATTTCGGCTCCAATCAGGTTAAGACTTCCGAAATACTCGGTATTTCCCGCAATACCCTGAGAGACAGAATTTCCAAGTATAATATCTATTAATTTCCTTCTTCTTTCTGCAAAATTCTGAACAATTTGTCGGTCGAAAACGGCTTATTTATTCCCCATCAGGCCAAATGAATCGTATAAGCCGGTGATATCTTCGGCATAAACATAGGAATAGAGAAGGTAATTTCGGGAATTCATGACAGGTGAAGAGTAGTTGTTGAAAGGCTCAAATTATCCGAGGGTAAAGTGGTGCATTTTATATATCCGCAAGCGGCGCAAGAAATTATAAAAGGCTGAATTTTAGTTGACACTTTTTTTTGTCAGGGGTATAATGGTTATCACTAAAATGAATCGAAGATTGGAGGAATGTTATGCTTCGGACCAGAACCCTTGCATTTTCTATTTTTGTTTTGCTTTTAATCGGCACTATGGCGCGTGCCGACTCCTTTGGTCTGATTTCGGGGGCGCTGTCGACGGCCGAAGCGTCCGGTTTCGGCAATGGATATTTGGGAGTTTTCGGGGCCTTTGGCGATAATGCCAATTCCTTTTTCGGTACCATAAGCTATGGATTTTCCAATTACACCGACGGCCGTTTTAAAATCGGATTTTCCGATCCCGATGGACCGGGGACCAATCCGCAGTTGTTTATTGCGACTGATTTAAAATATCAGTTCATGAATTATAACGATAAGTCCCACAAGCAGCCGCTGGACATGGCCGTGGGGGGGCTTTTGGAGTATGTCGATTACGATCCCGTTACCATGCTTCAATTGGGCGGATTTCTGACCGGGTCAATTCCGTATCGATTCAATAATGGGACCCGCTTAATACCGTACGGTCGGCTCAATTTTAGATTGGAGCGGGCATCATACGACGGTCATTCACAATCCGATTTTGAAGCCGGTCTGAATCTGGGCACTAAATACGAATGGACCCACGACGTCAATATGTACGGGGAAATACAGATAGACGGTAATACGAGCCTGTATTTGGGGATGGAATTTCGGGCCTTTTGAAGTTCGGCCATACTTATTTAAAAGAAAGGAGCTCCGGTATTACCCGGGGCTTTTTATATGAGCTATTTGAATGCAATAATTCTCGGCATAGTGCAGGGTTTGACGGAATTTCTACCGGTTTCTTCTTCCGGTCATTTAGTCCTGGCGGAACATTTCCTCAATGCCAAGATGCCGGGTGTCGATTTCGAACTGGTACTTCATATGGGGACGCTTCTTTCGGTGCTGATTTATTTCAGGAAACAGATCTTTGGCCTGATAAAAGCGCTTTATTCGCCGGCCATGATTGAAGAACGGAAGATGATTTTGTATCTGATTCTTGGAACCATCCCCGCCGGCTTGGCCGGTTTTTTTCTTAAAGATATTTTTGAAGAAGCTTTTTCATCGCCGGTGGCTACTTCAATTTTCATGCTGATTACAGGGGTGATACTTCTATCCACCGCCGTCGTGAAAGCCGGGGAGCGGAAAATAACCTGGGGTCGCTCGCTTCTGATAGGCGTGGGCCAGGCGGTGGCTATTTTCCCCGGCATATCAAGATCGGGAACGACCATCTCAACCGGGCTTTTTTTGAGAGTTAAACCAATCATCGCGGCGGAATATTCATTCCTGCTTTCAATCCCGGCAATTCTGGGCGCCATAGTTCTGAAATCACGCGAGATTGCTTCTTTGAATACCGTCCTTATGGGACCGTATCTAATTGGGGCGATTGTCTCTTTTATTTTCGGATTGATGGCCGTGTATCTGCTACTTGACATTATCCGCAGAGGGAAATTCAAATATTTCGGCATATATTGCCTGGTTATGGGGGCGGTGGCGCTAATTCATTTTTTATGATGGTATGAAGCGGATTCTGGCGATCAGACTGGGGGCGATAGGCGATGTCATTCTGACATCGCCGGCGCTGCTTAACCTGAAATTGTCCTTTCCGGATGCCGTGATTTATTTCCTGACAAGACCGAAAACGGCCGGAATCGCGAAGAGATTTGCCGGCGTGGACGAGATCATTGAGTTTCCGCAGAAAGGGAATTTGATTGATCTTTTCAAATACGGGGAATTTCTGGACAGTTCTGGATTCGATTATGCCGTCGATTTTCACGGCAATATCCGCTCCAAATACATGATGAGACACATTTCCGCCCCGGTCAAGGTGCAATATGACAAGCGGCGCTGGGAGAGGATTCGTTCGATAAGTCCGAGGCGGATTAAGGGAATCAGAGACGATTCTCCACACACGATCGATTTATATAATGCCGCGGTGGCAAAATGCGGCGGTAAGATTTTTGCGACACGCCCGATATTGGCACTCGATAAGGATATTACGGTTTCCCGGCTGTTCGATAATGATGCCCCGACAATTGCCATAGCGCCGGGGGCTTCGTATCCGCCCAAAAAGTGGCCGGCCGAAAGATTTATCGGATTCATGCAGGCGGCATTCGACAGGCTGGACGCCAATATCCTGCTAATTCTATCTTATCAGGACAAGGAAATTGCCAATATAAAAAGCAGTATACCTTTGAACCGTCTGCGGATCAGGATTGATGCCGACCTGACGGAACTGGCCGGAATAATCTCGGGGTCGGATTTGCTTCTCTGTAATGATTCGGGCCTGGCGCATCTTGGTTCGGCCGTCGGCACACCGGTGATGGCGCTATTCGGCCCAACCCATCCGACGCTGGGATTTGCGCCCCGAGGTCTCCGGGATGCCGTGATTCAGGTGGATGAATTTTGCCGTCCCTGCTCCCTTCACGGGAAAACGCCCTGCTTTCGCGAAGAGCAGTTCTGTTTCACCCGCATCGGAGTTGATGACGTTGTGGCCAGAGCCGAAAGTATGTTGCGGGAGAACGCCAAAGGCGAAAAGGCGCTGTTCATCGATCGTGACGGGACCCTGATAAAAGAGAAGGATTTTATTAAAAATGTCACAGATATCGAGCCGGAGGCCGGAAGTGTTGAGGCTATCAAAGCCGCCAGAGCGGCGGGATTCAAGATCATTGTTTTGTCAAATCAATCGGGTGTGGCGAGGGGATATTTCACGGAAGAAACGGTAAAGATAATCAATCGCCGCATTTCCGAGATCTATCGTGCCGCCGGTGCTGAGATTGATGACTTCTTCTATTGCCCGCATCTTCCCAAAGGCGAAATAGAAGAATATGCCGTGGAATGCCAGTGCCGTAAGCCCCATCCGGGCATGGTCGAAGAAGCCTGCCGCAAGCATAATATCAATCCGTTTCGTGCCTATGTCATCGGTGACAAATTGTCCGACACGAATCTGGCCGCCGTTATCGGCGGAAAGGGGATTTTGGTGCGAACCGGCTATGGGGTCGGGGAGGAGGAGCAATTAGGGAAATTAAAATTGCCGGCGCCGGTGACAGTTGCCGAAAATCTCTTTGACGCCGTAAAATATATTTTGGAGAAGCGGATTGTCTGATTATGATCGTCAAAGCGGCCCATTACGAGAAACTGGACGAAAATAAGGTCAGGTGTCACCTCTGTCCGGCTGATTGTATTCTTTCAGAAGGAAAGATCGGTATTTGCGGCTCCCGTTTCAACCGCGGGGGAAAACTGGTTACCGATAATTTCGGCGAACTGGTGACGGCGTGTTATGACCCCATTGAGAAGAAGCCGCTGTATCACTTTTATCCCGGCTCGGTCATTTTTTCAACAGGGGCGAACGGGTGCAATTTCAGTTGTGATAATTGCCAGAATTGGGAAATCTCGCAAACCAAGGTGCCGACCCACTATGTGGCACCGCAACAACTGGTGGAACTGGCAAAAAAGGATCGATCTATTGGAATCGCTTATACATATACCGAACCGCTGATTTGGTTTGAATATATATTGCAGTCGGGGCGTCTAATAAAAGAAGCCGGTTTGAAGAATGTGCTGGTCAGCAATGGATATATTAATCCGGAGCCGCTGGAAGAATTACTGCCGCTGATTGATGCGGCCAATATCGATTTGAAGGGAATGAAACCGCGATTTTATAGGACAGTATGCAAGGGGAAATTGGAGCCGGTGCTGAACAATATCCGCCGTTTTTATGAAGCCGGGGTGCATCTGGAACTGACCAATCTGGTTATCCCGGGATTGAATGACGAGGACTCGGACTTTGAAACTCTGACTGATTTCATATTCGAAATCTCGTCGGCCATCCCGCTTCATTTTTCGGCCTATTATCCGACCTTCAAAATGAGAAATCCGCCGACGCCCCCCGAAACACTGATGCGGGCCAGGGAAATTGCCCTCAGGAAACTTCAATATGTCTATCTGGGAAATGTGCGCGTGCCGGAAGGGTCGGACACTTTTTGTCCGAATTGCCGGGCCTGTCTGATAAAGCGCGAGGGATATTCCACCGTCGTTGTCGGCCTTACCGGTGGGAAGTGCGATAAATGCGGTTATGAAACCGGCGTAAAGATGTAGTTTGCCGGTTCGGAATGTTTCAGGGACTGTCGGTTTCCGTCGATATACTAAATAATCGGAAATGGCTTTTGACTCTGACGGCTGCGGCGAGCGGCGGAAGCGGTGGTATTGTTTTTTCCCTTCGGACTTCTTAAATTCAGATTTGAAGAATATGAAATGGAACAAAAATAAATTCAGGCTATTCCTTATCCCGGTCCTGATTCTGATTTTTCTTCCTTTGACGGCGATCGGGCAATTTTATTTCGGCAAAAACAAGGTGCAATATACCCGTTTCGAATGGCAGGTGATGGAGACCGAGCATTTTCGAATATTTTTTTACGCCGAGGAAGAACATTTGGCCAAGATTGCGGCGCGTATCGCCGAGGATGGATATCGTATCCTGGCATCGCGGTTCAACCATGAAATCTATACGCCTATACCGCTCATCATTTACAGTTCACCCAATTATTTTTCGCAGACCAACGTAACGCAATCACTTCTTCCGGAATCGGTGGGAGGATTCACGGAATTCCTCAAAGGGCGAGTGGTGGTTCCCTTTCACGGTTCTTATTATGATTTTGAGCATGTTATCCGGCACGAACTGGTGCATGTATTTACGCTCTCCAAATTGGAGTCGGTTATGACCAGGCAGGCCTATTTCCGGATGGCCCCGCCGCCGCTATGGTTTATGGAAGGCCTGGCGGAGTACTGGTCTACATTATGGGACACCGAAGCCGATATGATTTTGAAGGATATGGTGCTGGCCGGCCGTCTTTATCCGATACCGCGGTTCTATGAGATTTCGGGCACTTATTTCATGTATAAATTGGGGCAATCGGTTTGTCAGTTTATCAATGATGATTACGGCTCAGATAAGCTGGTAATGCTTTTCGAAAATTGGTGGAAGGGTGATGATTTTGATGGTATTGTCAAATTGACCCTGGGCGAATCACTCGAAAATGTATCGCGAAAATGGGAATATAGTCTGAAGAAGCGATATTTCCCCCAAATGAAGGATCGCGGCTTAGCCGATCAGGAATCGCGCCAGTTGACACGCAGCGGCTATTCGGTCAAAGCGGTCCCGATACATCTGGCCGACGGCCCGGACAGCGGAGATTGGGTTATTTTCAAAGCCAATAAATTGGGATATTCCGGGCTTTACATGATGCCGCCGAGCGGTGACAGGAAAAAGATCCGCACCCTTCTCAAGGGCGAACGATCGGCGACATTCGAATCACTGCATCTTCTGCAGAGCGGTATCGATGCCAACGATTCGGGGGAGATACTATTTTCATCGAAATCGGAAGAGAGTGATGTTCTTTACCGTTATGATCTGCAAAAAAAGAAGGTCCTGCAAAAATATGAATTTCCCGGTATCGCGACTATCATGTCGCCCCGATTTTCCCCGGATGGTCAGTGGGGGGTCTTCAGCGGCACCGTCAAATCAGGCATATGCGACATTTATAGAGTAAATTTGACAAGCGGTGAACTGGTAAAGATTACCGATGATTTCTACAATGATATCGACCCGGCCTATACTCCGCGGGGCGATTCCATAATTTTCGCATCGGATCGTTGTCCCGAGGGTGACGGCGGAGCGATTAATTTATATAAAATAGCCGTGACCGGCGGGAATCCGCTGCCGATTACTGAGGGCAAGTGGCGGGATATAAATCCGGATCCGACTGACAGCGGCCTTTATTTTTCTTCGGATCGCGACGGATCATTCAACATATATCGTGAAAACGGGGATGGTACAATTACAAAAATCACGACCCTTTTAACGGGAGCCTACGACCCGCGATTGACGCCGGATAAAAAGAATATTACATTTTCGGGATATCAGAACACCGGTTTTCATATTTACAGGATGCCGGTCAATGACAGTATCGTGCTGGCGGCAGAAAAACCGGCGCAAGGCACAGTTCTCTGGCGCCCTGCGACGCTCGGAAATAAGGCGGTCCGAACTTCGGTAAAATACCGGACATCATATTCTTTCGATATCGCCCAATCGGCGGTTTCCTATGATCCGGTTTATGGATCGATTGGGGGAATTCAGGTGGCGCTCTCGGATATGCTGGGAAATAACACCTTCTATTTCCTGTTGACGAATACCGCCGAATCAAAAGATCAATTTTTGAGCAGTTTCAATGCCGCCGTCACTTATATCAATATGAAGCGGCGGCTCAATTGGGGGGCAGGCATCTTTCATTTTTACGACGAATATTATAATGATTATGACGGATATTATTATGAACGGCAGGCCGGCGGCCTGCTTCATTTCAACTATCCACTTTCTAAATTCAATCGTGTCGAGGCCACCAGTTATGTGCGATATTCCGACAAAGACTCATGGATGTTCGAGCGCCGGCGGCGGGCGATATTGGCTTCCACCTACTTATCTTTTGTTTCGGACAATTCCATCTGGGATGTTTCGGGCCCGATAGAAGGGCATCGCTATAATGTAACAGTGGGTTTTACGGCATCGCCCGATAAATGGAAGCAGTACAATCGGCTTGGTTCCATCGATCTGCGTCACTATATCAGGCTGGGCAAATATTCGGCGTTCGCTTCGCGGCTTTTCGCCTTCAGTTCGACAGGAATAGAGCCGCAGAGAATTTATTTCGGCGGGAGCTGGTCATTTCGCGGGTACGGGCGCCGGGCCTTTTATAATCGGAACATTTTGTTCTCGTCGAATGAGCTCCGTTTTCCTCTCATCGACAATCTCCTGATCGGATTTCCGTTCGGCGGAATCGGCTTTCAGGCAATTAGGGGAGCGATTTTCTACGATATGGGATCGGCGTGGGATAATCATTTCGACCAGTTTCTCGGTTCTTTCGGAGCGGGATTCAGGGTGGCTCTGGCCGATATAGTGGTTCTTCGGTTTGATTTTGCGCGGACGACCGACTTTCATACAATCAGCCACAATACCAATTTTGAGTTCTTTTTCGGGTGGAATTTCTGATGAAGTACATTCGTCCTATTCTGACCGGCATCATAATAATAGCGATTTTATCGGGCTGCACCAGGAAGTTTCATCTCCGTCGCTCCGAGGAAATTCCGTCTTCGCCGTGGCCGTTTACAAGGATGGATCCGGAGTCCCGGGCGAATATCAAATCATCATTTAAAGGCCTCTTGAATCTTAAATGGGAAAAGAAGGTCTCGGATCGCCCCATCGGTTACCTCACTCTCGGCGGCGGGGAATTGATATATTCAGGATCGAGAGGACGAGTTTATTTTTTCGATCCGGCGACGGGCAAATATCGGGGACGTTATAAAAGCCGGAGCAGTATTCAGACGGGGCTGACCGTAGTCGATTCTCTAGCGTATTTCGGGCAGGCCCCGCCGGTGGAACGTTTTGTGGCCCTTAATCTTCACAATCAAAAAATTCTTTGGAGTCGGCCTTTAAAGGATATTACCGGAGCGCCGATAATTATAGAAAACCGGCTCTTTCTCGCGGCCGATACCGGAACCGTCCTCTGCTTGAATCGGGAGAGCGGAAATCTTGTCTGGAAAGCCGAGGCGGACGGCCGTTCGACAGCGGGACCGAGTTATGGAGACGGTTCGGTTTACCTGCCATCGGACAAGGGCATCATCCAAGCATTTAATGCCGTCAGCGGCGAGGAGATTTTTAAGGTGAAACTGAATCAACCGCTCATGTCCAAGGCCGCGGTAGATGATCGGATATATATTTCAGGCGCAGGCGGAGGCTTTTTCTCGCTCGACAAAAAGACCGGAGCGATCGGCTGGCAGAGAGAGTTCTCCTGGCCGATCTGGACCACGCCGGCGGTCGACTCGGAAAAAGTATATATCGGTGACAATGGCGGGATTCTCCATGCTCTTGATAAAAGCGACGGACATACCATTTGGGAATTCATGACCAACGGCGTCATTGTGGCATCACCAATCATAGTCGGGAATTACGTAATTTGTGCCTCCCTGGATCGATCCATTTATTGTATCAATAAGACAACTGGATTAATGGTATCCAAGAGAACCATGAAACATGAGATCCGCTTCCCGGCCATAAGCGACGGAGAGAGGATTTTTGTGGGGGCGCATGACGGCACCATCCAGAGTTTCGGGGACTAAAATGGAAGAACATAATTTTTCCGAGAATGATCTGACCACCAATCTGAATCTGTTATCACAGGAAATTATTCGTGAATTATATATGGCCGCCAAGAAGGTCGCGGTTTATTCCGCGGCTCACCCCCTGATACAAAAGACGGCGGGCCGGCCTTTTTTCCTCATCGACAAGGTTTTTCGCTTCAAGCGATATTTTCATCTTCATATCAGTTCGGGGAACCTCTATGCGCTTAATATCAAGATAAAGCCGTCGGTTTTCACCGAACAGATAATGGAGTATATGACCTTTCTGGATATAACGGATATTACGGTCGCGTCGGGAATAACCGTCCAGCAGTTAATACTGTTTTTGGAGCGATTCGCCCGAAGACTGCCGGCGGTGGATTCCCAGAACCTGATGGCCCAATATCTGGAAAAACACGACATCGACTGCATTAAAATAAACGGAGAATCCGGCTATTACCTGTTCGAGTATGGGAAAAAATTTCAAGGGGATGTCCCGGGTGATTTTTCAGTTCGGGGAATCGTAGGGAATATTGCGGGTGATAATTTTGAACGGCTGTCGGATTTGTTGGTTTTTGACAATATCGGTGAAGAACAATATATTCGACGATTCCAACATGACTATTGCCCGCGACTCGTCCGATATCTGATTCCCGAAAAGATAGCGACATTTTCAAGAGATTTTCTGATCGCGAAATTGAGTGATATTTTCGGAAGGACCTTCCAGCAAGGCATTATTGAAACCCCGGATCAGGCCCCGCCCGATGAATCCAGGCGTCTTCAGGGATTCATACAGGCCCTGAATTATCATCCGGAACGGGAAGAGATTCTATCCCAGTTAAACAATATTCTCAGCAGTCGCGGCGTGCCCAGAGTATTATACAATGAATTGTTGCCGGCTGCGAGTGTCATAAAATTCGACTCATCGGGCAAGATTGATGAATTTCTGGACACGATATTCAACAAGAGTTATCAGAAGGAACCGCTGGAGAACTTTCAGGATTACTACAGCCGTCTTCTGCGGACCGGTCAGCAGGGAAAAGCCAATTCGGTAATCACGCTGCTGATTGAGTACCTGGCGAGCGATGATCTTGACGCGCGCCGCAATGCGTTGGCCCTTCTGCATCTCGTGCTCGATTCCTCCCGGCAATTCAGCGCAATCTTTCTGGTTGAACATATAACCGAAAGAATTGACGAGTATATCACCTCGGGACGGGAAACGTTCGAATTCGCGGAACTTCTCTGGGATGTGGCGCAGGTCTATGTCGGAGAAAGACAGTATGCAAGGCTGGCCGGATTATGCCGGATATTGGAGAAAAAATGCCAGCGTGTAAATGGAATTCCGACCTTTGAATCGATTGCGGTGAAGAAGGCGGTTTCGGACCTCAACCGGCGGGAAATCATAAATCAACTGATATGGGAATTAATGGAAGGTCAGGGCGGCAATTTCGCGGATATAAAGACAATACTGGTGACGATCGGCTCAGAGGAAGCGGCGTTCGCCCTGTCAACCATTATCTCGCATCAATCCCGGCAGGTGCGTCAATATGTGCTGAAAATTCTATCCGAGTTCGGCAAAGCGGCCGTAAATGTCTTCGCCCGTATAATGGATGACAATAAAAATTTCGAGCGGGAACCGGATCGAAAAGAACTTCCCGATGAAAAGTGGTACCTGATTCGCAATTCCATATTTGTAATTGGAGCCCTTCAGGACAAGGAGGGGTGCAGCGCTCTTCGGTTGCGGATATCCGATCCCGATTCCAGAGTGCGCCGGGAAATAATCACGGCGCTCGAAAAAATCGGGGGTGAAGAAGCCGCAGATCTGTTGATGATACTGGCCGAGGATAGTGACCGGGAAGTACGAGAAGCGGCTGTTATCGCAATTGGATTAATAGGCAGGCAGGAAATCGTTCCGGAATTGATTGATCTGGCACTGCGAAATCATTCCGAGATAATTCGACTAATCGGGACGCTGGGTAAATTAGGCGGCGAGCAGGCGCGGAAATTTCTTTCCGATATTTTGACCGATGTACAATTGCAGTCGGCTCTCACCGGCAACCGTTCGTCTCGCGAGGAATTAAAATTGGCCACCCTGAAGGCGCTGGGGAAAATAGGGGACAAGGCATCACTCGAAAAAATAAAGGAATTTACCGATTCGCTTTCATCCTCCCAGAAAGTTTTCTTCGGCGGCTCGAAATTGGGGAAGGTGGCCGAAGGCATTTTAAATCGTCACGAGTCATAGACTGCCAGGACTGCCGAAAAGGCGTATCAATACTGCCATAATGGCCTATAAATAATGCCATTATGGCACTTTTGTTTTTATGTCTTCCTGTGATAAAATGCAACCTATTGTATATCATTGTCTTATATATTTGGCACGGAAATTGATTATATTTGGCTTAGAAATTGAAAAAACAAATCAAATAAGGAGGTTTTAAAATGGCTCTCGTAAGATACAACCCTAACCGGATGATGAATGAATTCAGCAAGGATTTTGATTCCGTAATCGATTCGTTCTTTGGTTTTCCTTCGGTTCGTTCGTCCAATAATTGGGCCTTTGTGCCGCGCGTCGACATCATCGAAGACAAGGATCATATGAAGATTGTCGCCGAGATTCCGGGGATGGAGAAAGAGGATGTGAAGGTATTCGTGGAAGACGGTGTTCTGACCATCAGTGGGGAGCGGAAAGCGGTGGAGAAGAAGGAAGAGGCCTTGTACGTCAGGTGCGAACTCAGTTCCGGCTCGTTCTCGCGTTCTTTTACGCTTCCGGAGCATATCGACAGCGAGAAGATTGCCGCTGATTATAAGAACGGTCTTCTGACCATCACGATGCCGAAACTGGAAAAGGCCAAGCCGAAAGAAATTAAAGTTGATGTGAAGTAACATCGATCGGTTCGGGTAAACATGTTGATGCGGAGCGGGCGGGTCGGCGGACTCGCCCGTTCTTTTTGAAATGACAGATGAAAGGAATAAAATTATGGGAAAAATAATAGGCATAGATTTGGGGACGACCAACTCCTGCGTGGCCGTCATCGAGGGGAAGGACCCGGTGGTAATCGCCAATTCCGAAGGGAGTCGGACGACGCCATCGGTCGTGGCGATTGACAAGAATGGGGAACGTCTAGCGGGCCAGGTGGCGAAACGTCAGGCGGTGACTAATCCCTTGAACACGATATTTTCGGTTAAGCGGTTTATGGGCCGCAAGTTCGAGGAAGTGCGGAGTGAAGCCGGAAATTATCCTTATCGGGTTTCCGCTGATAATAACGGCAACGCTGTAATCGAAATGGCGGGGAAAAAGTATCCGCCGCAGGAAATTTCGGCAATGGTTCTGACCAAGATGAAAAAGACCGCGGAAGACTTTCTCGGTCAGAAAGTGACCGAAGCGGTAATTACGGTCCCGGCTTATTTCAATGACAGCCAGCGGCAGGCGACTAAAGATGCCGGAAAGATCGCGGGCCTGGAAGTGAAAAGGATTATCAATGAGCCGACAGCGGCGGCTCTGGCCTATGGACTGGATAAAAAAAACGTCGGCAAAGTCGCCGTGTATGATTTGGGCGGCGGGACCTTTGATATATCCATTCTGGAATTATCGGACGGCGTTTTTGAAGTTCTGTCAACCAACGGCGATACCCATCTCGGCGGCGATGATTTCGATAAGAGGATAATCGACTGGCTTGTGGATGAATTCAGGAAATCGGACGGCATTGATCTGTCCCGCGACCCAATGGCGCTTCAGCGCCTGAAAGAAGCGGCCGAAAAGGCCAAAATTGAATTGTCGTCGACAATGGAGACATCGATCAACCTTCCTTTTATCACCGCCGATCAGAACGGGCCGAGGCATCTGAATTTGAGTTTGACCAGGGCCAGGTTCGAGCAATTGGTCGATGACCTCCTTCAGCGCAGTATTGAGCCGTGCCGCAAGGCCGTGGCCGATGCCAAACTTCAATTCGCCGATATCAATGAGGTCATTCTTGTCGGCGGTATGACACGGATGCCGAAAGTGGTGGAACTGGTCCGGAATCTTTTCGGGCGGGAGCCGAACCGGAGTGTCAACCCGGATGAGGTGGTGGCGGTCGGAGCGGCCATCCAGGGCGGGGTGCTGACCGGCGACGTCAGGGATGTCCTCCTGCTTGATGTGACGCCGTTGTCGCTGGGGATTGAAACGCTCGGCGGCGTGGCGACAAAATTAATTGACAGGAATACGACCATTCCGACCCGCAAATCGCAGGTGTTTTCGACCGCGGCTGACGGGCAGACCGCCGTAGATATTCATGTGCTTCAGGGCGAGCGGGAAATGGCGATCGACAATAAAACCATCGGCAAGTTCATTCTTGACGGCATCCCGCCGGCACCGCGCGGCGTTCCGCAGATCGAGGTCACATTCGATATTGATGCCAACGGGATATTGAATGTTACGGCGAAAGATATGGCGACCGGGAAATCGCAGAATGTCAGGATTGAGGCTTCTTCCGGTTTGAGCAGTGCCGAAATTGACAAGATGGTGAATGATGCCAAACAGCATGAGACGGAAGACAAGGAGAAACGTCATCGGGTCGATGTCCGCAATGGCGCGGAGGCGTCGCTTTTCCAAGCCGAGAAAAATCTTAAAGAATTCGGCGACAAAATTGACTCGGAACAGAAGGCCAAGATCGAGGCGGCCATCAACCGGGTCAGGGAGGCCATGAAGGGCGAAAACCTGTCTGAAATGGAAGCGTCAATTGATGCCTTAAACCAACTATGGCAGGCCGCGGCGGCTTCGATGTACCAGAAATCGACGGCCGGCGCGACGCCGGGTACCGGACAGGCGGACGGATCGTCGTCGGCCGACGATAAGCGGTCCGGCGGAACAGTTGACGCCGATTATGAAGTGGTGAACTGAAAATCCTTGATGACGCCTCCCACAAGGTCATCACAGGGAGTCCGGATTTGATTTCGGGCTCCCTGCGAAAGAGAGGAAAGGCGAGGTTGGTCCGGGCTCTTTTATTTGACAAAACTATTGAATTCGGATTATGTATAAGACAGGGTGCGGCATGAAAGGCAGATGATAACAATCGATGTCTAAAGATTATTACAATGTGCTGGGCGTGGCGGAAAACGCTTCGGAAGAAGAGATTAAGAAGTCGTTCCGTAAACTGGCCAAGCAGTATCATCCCGATCGTAACAAGGGGAACAAGCAGGCCGAGGAGAAGTTTAAGGAGATTTCCGAGGCCTATGACGTTCTGGGTGATAAGCAGAAACGTCAGCAGTACGACATGATGCGCCGCTACGGCGGCTTTGATCCGCGTCAGGCGGGACAAGCCGGCGGCTTTGATCCAAATCAAGCGGGAAATTTCAATTTCGAGGATCTGGGAGGATTTGGTTCCTTTGCCGACATTTTCAGTTCGATCTTTGGCGGAGAAGATTTATTCGGTCGCGGACGTCAGAGCCGGCCGAGACCGTCGCGCGGAAACGATTTGTCGCTGAATCTGGAGATTGGTTTTAGCGAAGCAATATCCGGCACCAAGAAAACGATCGCCATGAACAGGCCGGAAATTTGCCCGGTTTGCGCGGGAAGCGGGGCCGAGCCGGGAACCGGTCAGACGACCTGTTCGCAGTGCGGCGGACGGGGAACGGTCAATTATGCTCAGGGAGGATTTTCGGTTTCGAGGCCCTGCCCGAAATGCCTGGGAAAAGGGGTTCTGCCGGGGAAGCCGTGTCATAATTGCGGCGGATCGGGGCAAACCAGAATGAGAAAAAAGATTGCAATAAATATACCCGCCGGTATCGAAGACGGCGGCAAGGTTCGTCTGAGAGGATTGGGAAATCCCGGAAGCAACGGCGGACCGAATGGAGACTTGATTATAACCGTGAATGTCAAGAAACATCAGCAATTCGAACGCAAGGGGAACGATATCTACACTAAAGTACATATCAGTTACCCGCAGGCGGTTCTCGGAGCCAGAATACCGGTGCATACTCTGACAAAAGATGTGAATTTAACTATTCCGCCGGGGACGGCCCCCGGCACGATGCTTCGCCTGAAGGGACAGGGACTGGCGGTAAATGGCTCTAACGGGGATCAGTTTGTGGAAGTGCAGATTGATATTCTTAAAGATTTGACGCCGGAGCAAAGAGAACTGCTGGAGAAACTGGCGAAGACGCTATAAATGCACAGCGTCCCGGGTCGCCAATAAATAAAACATGGTGGGCTCGGGTCCTCTATAGGGTGAAAGAGAAACGAGAACGATTTTATGAACTTAAATAAATTAACACAGCGATCGGCCGATGCGCTCAATTATGCCCAGCAATCGGCGCAGGCCGAATCGCATCCGCAGGTGACACCGCTGCATCTTCTGGCAGCCCTTCTCAAGCAGGAGGAAGGACTGGTGGCGCAGATTGTGAAGAAGATTGGCATCGATGACGAGCGTCTTATAAATCAAATCGAGGACGAATTGAAATTGCAGCCGCGCCAGCAGGGGGGACAATTGACCATGTCGAACGATCTGGCGCAGGTGATTTATCGGGCCGAGAATGAGGCATCGAAATTGAAGGATGAATATATCTCGGTAGAGCATCTGCTTCTGGCTCTTCTTGAGATCAAGAGCCGGGCGCAGGAGATATTGAAGGAGGCCAAGGTCAGCCGAGATGAAGTGCTCAAGGCATTGTCGTCGATTCGAGGGACAACCCGTATCACCGACGATAATCCGGAATCGAAATATCAGGTGCTGGAAAAATATTCACGGGATTTGACAGCCCAGGCAAGAGCAGGAAAACTGGACCCGGTCATAGGACGTCAGGATGAAATTCGGCGGGTGATCAAGATATTATCGCGCCGCACGAAAAATAATCCGGTTTTGATAGGAGAGCCAGGGGTAGGAAAGACCGCCATTGTCGAAGGGCTGGCGCAGAAGATTGTTATCGGCGAGATCCCAGAGTCGCTGAAAGACAGGCAGGTCATTGCACTGGATCTGGGCGCCCTTATCGCCGGGTCGAAATTCCGCGGGGAATTCGAAGAAAGATTAAAGGCGATAATCAAAGAAGTGGAGTCGGCACGGGGACGGATAATTCTTTTCATCGATGAATTGCATACGATAGTGGGGGCGGGAGCGGTCGGCGGCTCGATGGATGCCTCCAATATGCTCAAACCGGCGTTGGCCAGAGGTGAGTTGAGGTGTGTCGGCGCTACGACTCTCGATGAATATAGAAAAAATATTGAGAAAGATGCGGCGCTGGAAAGGCGTTTCGCCCCGGTGATAGTGGAACCGCCGTCGGTGGAGGAGACAATTTCGATTCTTCGGGGACTTCGCGAACGATATGAAATTCACCACGGGATCAAAATAAAAGATGAGGCCCTGGTGGCTGCGGCCCGGCTTTCCGACAGATATATCGCCGACCGATTCCTCCCGGATAAAGCTATTGATTTGATGGATGAAGCGGCGGCGGAATTGCGGATATCAATCGACTCCATGCCGGAGGAACTGGATACCCTGGAGAAAAAAATCCGTCAATTGGAAATCGAAAAGGAAGGGGTCAAGCGGGAAAAGGATGCCGGGGATAGAATGAAGCCGATTGAAGAAGAATTGAAAGAACTTTATGCACAGCGCGATGATTTGCGGACGCAGTGGCTCAAGGAGAAAGATACGGTCGAGGCGATACATAAGGTGAAGGCCGAAATCGAGGATTTAAAATTGAAAGCGGCCGAGGCGGAACGGTTGGCCAATTATGAAGAGGCGGCTCGGATCAAATACGGCTCACTGGTTGAGGCCGATAAAAAATTGCAGTTTTTGACATTTTCATTGGCGTCGATTCAGTCACAACGGAAACTTCTCAAGGAAGAGGTCGACGCCGATGATGTGGCCGAAGTGGTATCCAAGTGGACCGGGATACCGGTGACGCGGCTGACGGAATCCGAGAAGGACAAACTCCTTAATCTGGAGGAAAAGATTCACCAGCGGGTGATCGGACAGGATGAAGCGGTGGCCGCGGTGGCCGATGCTGTAAGACAATCACGGGCGGGCCTGTCGGATCCGAAAAGGCCGCTCGGATCCTTCATATTTTTGGGACCGACCGGAGTGGGGAAAACGGAACTGGCGCGCGCCCTGGCGGAATATTTGTACGGCACGGAAGAAGCATTAATTCGGATCGACATGTCGGAATATATGGAGAAATTTTCGGTGTCGCGCCTGATCGGGGCGCCGCCGGGGTATGTCGGTTACGAAGAAGGGGGACAGTTGACCGAAGCGGTGCGGAGAAGACCGTACGCAGTGATACTTCTGGATGAGATTGAAAAGGCCCACGCGGAGGTCTTCAATATTCTACTGCAGGTCCTCGATGACGGGCGTCTGACCGATAACCAGGGAAGGACGGTCAGTTTTAAAAACACGATATTGATTATGACGAGCAATATCGGAGCCGAATATATTCAGGCCGAATCGGCCCATATTACGGAATATAACCGTGAGGATATTTATGACCGCATGAAAAAAGAGGTTCTGGGTCTTCTGCGCAAAAGCCTTCGCCCGGAATTTCTCAACCGGGTCGATGAGACCATCGTTTTTTCAGCGTTGAACCGTCACGAAATAAGAAAAATAGTCATGCTCCAATTTGAGCGGCTAAAGAAGATCCTGGCGGAGAAGGATATTGAGTTGAGCCTTACGGAGAATGCCGTCAATAATTTGGCCGAGGACGGATACGACCCTCAATTCGGCGCCCGACCGATCAAGAGATTAATAAATAAAGAATTGAGTCAACGCTTGGCCAGAATGATCCTGGCGGGTGAAATCAAGCCGGGGCAGAGAGCTAGAATCGATTATATGGATAATGAAGTAAATATTTTTCCCGAGAATTAGGTGAAGGACAATAGGGTCGGCTTTTAATAGTCTTTCCGGGGCGAGGCAGAGAATTTCTTCAACATCTCGTATAATTTGGTTTCGGCGTCGACAAAATAAACGCGATCGGAGATATTCAGTTCGCAGACGATCATTTCGGTCCCGGCATCGATATAAGCCGCCGCACCCAGTTTATATTTTCCGCCCGGATCGGTCGTGATCAGCAGATAAGCCTGTCGGCCCCCGGAAATTTTCATTGAATCAATTTTCTTAAAGGTCAGACTGGAATCTTTTTTCAAGTAACGCAGAGAATCCAGGGTGATCTTTTTGCGGAACTCAAGAGAATCCGATTTATAAATCCAGATATAAATAATCATGCTGGCGTCATAATATCTCTGATCGCGGGGATAAGCGGCGGCCGAGCGGCCGTCGACACGGACGTTGTCAATATCAAGAACCCATCCCGAAGGAGGCGAGATTTTGCAGGAATAAACGCCGCCGTCATAGTAGATGCTGTTATCGGGTGGGGGCGTCTGCGAAAGTGTCAGCGATTCGGAAATTGTTGAAAACAGAAAGACCAGAATCAGCCGGAGGATTAAAATTCGCATAATTGAATATATCTCATATNGGTCAAATGGCAAGGCTAAACCTGTGACACCNCGGCCGCAGAATGCGGTGATGATTCCCGAGCGGGGCCAATTCGAAAAGTGCCGTGACCGCTAAAAATGTCAATTTGATACAGCAATAATCGTCAGTCTTAAAGATTTGGCCCCTGATTCTAATTCTCCTTGCCAATTGGGGTAATATTAAGTATTATAAACGCTTAAAACGGGGAAGAGCCCGTATTATTTTCGTTAATTTGGATTAACAATATATAAACAGCGAGGTTACCATGGTAGGTATCGTCGGATATGGAGCGCACATACCGCGCCACCGGATAAAGGTCGAAGAAATCGCCAAAGTCTGGGGAGCGGATGCGCCAAGTTATAAAAAAGGATTGATGCTGACCCAGAAATCGGTCCCGTCACCCGACACGGATACAATAACTCTTTCCGTGACGGCGGCCCGCAACGCGCTGTTGCGCGCCGGAAAAATCGATCCGGCTGACATCGGGGCGATCTATGTCGGTTCTGAATCCCACCCTTATGCGGTCAAACCGTCCGGGACAGTCGTGGCCGAGGCGCTAGGCGCCACCCCGGAGATTCATTGCGCCGATTTTGAGTTTGCCTGCAAGGCCGGGTCGGAAGCAATGTTTGTCTGCCTGGGATTAGTCAAGTCCGGATATGTTAAATATGCTCTCGCGATCGGTGCTGATACTTCGCAGGGAGCCCCGGGAGACGCCTTGGAGTATTCGGCCTCGGCCGGAGCGGCGGCCTATATTATGGGTGCGGAGAACATCATCGCGGAAGCGATTGAGACCTATTCTTTCATGACCGACACGCCCGATTTTTGGCGGCGGGAATATCAATTCTATCCGCAACACGGCGGCCGTTTTACAGGGGAGCCGGCCTATTTCAAGCATGTCACCGGTTGTGCCAATGGAATCATGAAGAAGGTCGGAATGAAGCCCTCAGATTTCAACTATGTCGTGTTTCATCAACCCAATGGGAAGTTCCCGATGCGGGTGGGCAAAATGCTCGGATTCAAGAAGGAACAGATTGAGCCGGGCTGGCTGACACCGCGCTTGGGCAATACTTATTCAGGTTCGTCGCCGATCGGATTGACAGCCACTCTTGATATCGCCAAGCCGGGAGATATGATCCTGATGGTATCATACGGTTCCGGCGCCGGATCCGACGGGTTTGTCTGGAAGGTGACCGACCGCATTAATGAAGTTCGGGACAAGGCGGTCAGGACGACCAAACTGCTTGACGAAAATATCAGTTTTGTTGAATACGGTACCTATGCCAAATTCCGGCATAAAATACGGAAGAATGATTAGGAGGTGACGGAGCATGAGAGATGTAGCAGTAGTTGGCGTAGGATTGAATAAATGGGGGGAATTGTGGGAGAAATCACTTCGCGATGTCTTTGTGGAACCGGCCCTGGCCGCGATCGATGATGCTGGAGTCGATCATATCGATTCGATGGTAGTCGGCTGTATGTCGGGCGGGCTTTTCGCCGGGCAGGAGCATCTGGGCTCGCTTCTGGCCGATTATCTCGGTCAGGCAGGTCTTCCGGCGTCGCGGGTCGAATCGGCCTGCGCTTCAGGCGGTTTGGCTTTCCGGACGGCCTTTATCGAGGTGGCTTCGGGAATGTCGGATATCGTGCTGGCTGGAGGGGTGGAGAAAATGACCGATGTGTCCGGCGACGGGGCAACGTATGCGCTGGCGACGGCGGCCGATCAGGAATATGAAGTGTTTCACGGCGCGACTTTCCCCGGGCTATATGCCCTATTGGCGGTTGCGCATATGCAGAAGTACGGGACAACCCGGGATATGCTTTCGGCGGTGGCGGTCAAGAACCATTTTAACGGTGCGATGAACCCGTATGCGCAATACCCCTTTAAGACGAGCAAAGAAGAAGTCGAAGAATCGGTCATGGTCGCCAGTCCCTTGAGAATAATGGATTGCTCGCCTATTACCGATGGGGGGGCGGCGGTCATCCTGACGACTGTCGAAATCGCCAAGAAGTTGAAAAAGCCGATTATTAAGATAATCGGCTCCGGACATGCCACCGATTCGATTGCCCTGCACTCGCGCGAAGATATGACGACGCTTCGGGCGACCACTCTGGCCGCCGAGAGGGCGTTCAAGATGGCCGGCAAAACGATTAAGGATATAAATTTCGCCGAGGTGCATGATTGTTTCACGATTGCGGAGATAGTGGTGACCGAGTCGCTGGGAATTTTCCCGGCAGGAAAGGGCGGCGAGGCCGCACTAAGGGGCGAAACGGGATTGGAGGGCAGGTTTCCGATTAACACATCGGGCGGCCTGAAGTCAAAGGGCCATCCAGTCGGAGCGACCGGTATCGGTCAAATAATTGAATTGGTCAAGCAACTGAGCGGAACTGCGGAAAATGGACGGCAACTGAAAAAGGCGCCGAAAGTGGGGCTGGCCCAGAATATGGGCGGTTCGGGCGGTTCAACTCTGGTTCATATCCTGGAGGTGATCTGATGTTTCCAGCACGTGCCCATAGAGAATATCCGCATCGGTATCGTCTCGAAGCCGGGGAATGCAAGAAGTGCGGAAAAGTCGTGTTTCCGAGACGCCTAATCTGCCCTGTCTGCGGGCATCGGGAATTTAAAAAAGTCATTCTTCCCGATACGGGGAAATTGGTTTCTTTCAGCGTTATCCGCGTGGCTCCGTCGCAATTTACTGATGAGGCCCCGTACGCTATCGGTATCGCTGAACTGACCAACGGTGTCAGACTGCTGGCCCAGGTGACCGATTGCGATGTCGATAAAATCAAGGTTGGGATGGATATCAATATCGAATTTCGCAGAGTGCAGACCGACGGCCATCAGGGGGTTCTCAGTTACGGATATAAATTCGTACCCAAGTGGTACTAATCGTTTGTCAACATGGCCGGGATAAGAAATTATCCCGGCCAATGTCCCTTAAATCCTGAATCGACTGGGATTGGGTATAAATGTATAGGATAGAATCGAAGGTAAGTACAAGTTCCGACAGTTACCGGGATAATTATTTAAAGAATAAAGAGCAGCATCTGGTCTTGAAGATGCGGTTGGAGAAAGTCAAAGAGGGGGGGACGGAGAAGGCCCGCAAGGTGCACCTGGAACGGGGCAAACTTCTGACGCGCGACCGGGTGGGGCTGTTATTCGACAAGAATACGCCGTTTCTGGAATTGTCATCGCTGGCCGCCTACGATATGTATGACGATGACGCCCCGGCGTCGGGATTGATCACGGGAATCGGAGTGGTGCACGGCCGGGAAGTGATGGTGATTGCCAACGACGCCACCGTCAAAGGGGGAACCTACTACCCCATTACTATTTTAAAACATGGCCGGGCTCAACAGATCGCCGAGGAAAACAATCTCCCCTGTGTGTATCTGGTCGATTCCGGCGGCATTTACCTTCCGCTTCAATCCGGTGTTTTCCCCGACAAAGATCATTTCGGAAGGATATTTTATAATCAGGCCCGGATGTCGGCCAAAGGAATTCCGCAGATATCGGCGGTTCTTGGTTCATGCACGGCGGGGGGGGCGTACCTTCCGGCGATGTCCGATGAAACGGTAATTGTCCGTAATCAGGGGACGATTTTTATCGGCGGCCCGCCCTTGGTGAAAGCCGCTACGGGTGAAGTGGTCACGGCCGAGGAATTGGGCGGAGCCGATGTGCACTGCCGTGTTTCCGGAGTGACCGATCATTATGCTCAGGACGATCGTCATGCCCTTGCGATTTGCCGCAATATTATCGAAAATTTGAATCGTCGGCCGAAATTCGAACTGGAAAGAGAAGAGCCGGAAGAACCGTATTATGACCCGGACGAACTTTTCGGCGTGGTGCCCAATGATATTCGCAAGCAATACGATATTCGCGAGGTTATCGCGCGGCTGGTTGACGGCTCCAAGTTCCACGAATTCAAAGAATTGTACGGGATAACCTTGGTCTGCGGATTCGCGCGGATAATGGGGTATCCGGTCGGAATACTCGGGAATAACGGCGTGCTGTTCTCGGAATCAGCGCTTAAGGGGGCGCATTTTATCGAGCTCTGCACCATGCGCAAGATCCCGATTCTCTTCTTGCAGAACATTACCGGGTTCATAGTCGGGCGGCAATATGAAGCCGGCGGTATCGCCCGCGATGGCGCCAAGATGGTGCATGCCGTGGCCAACGCCCAGGTGCCCAAATTCACGGTTATTGTCGGCGGCTCTTACGGCGCGGGCAATTACGCTATGTGCGGACGGGGGTATTTCCCGCGGCTTTTGTGGATGTGGCCGAATTCAAAAATATGCGTGATGGGTGGGGAACAGGCCGCCGATGTGCTGGCTACCGTGAAGATACACCAATTGGAGCGGGGCGGGACCAAGTTGACACCGGAGCAGATCGATGAAATCCGTCGTCCCATTATCGAGAAATATGAGGCGGAGTCATTGCCGTATTATTCGACGGCCAGACTCTGGGATGACGGCATAATTGGTATGACGGAAACGCGGGAAGCACTGGCGCTGGCCATATCGATGTCGCTAAATGGCGAAATTCCAGATCAGCAATACGGTGTATTCAGGATGTAGAGCGATGTACAGTACTATTAACTATCGTTCAGAAGACGACGTTGCGGGTATCACTTTCTGTCGTCCCGAAGTCCATAACGCTTTCAATGACACGGTCATTTATGAGATGACGGACCTCTTTACTCAATTGAGCAAGAGCAAATCGATCAGGGCGGTCGTTCTTTCGGGTGAGGGAAAGTCGTTTTGCGCGGGGGCTGATCTCAACTGGATGAAAAAAGTTATCACCCAGTCATTTGAAGAAAATTTGAAAGAGGCGACGGCTCTGGCGGATCTATTTGCTCTTATCTATAATTTCCCCTGCCCGGTAATCGGCAAAATTAACGGTGCCGCCATTGGCGGGGGAGTCGGATTTGTGGCGGTTTGCGATATCGCGATAGCGGCGGAATCGGCGAAATTCTCTTTTTCCGAAGTGAAGATCGGGCTGGTTCCGGCCTGCATTGGACCGTATGTGGTGAAAAAAATCGGCGAAGGCAAGGCCCGGGAGTTTTTTATAACCGGCGAGCGGATGAACTCGGAGAAGGCTTTTCAGGCGGGCCTAATAAACAGATTTGTGGCCGATGACAAATTGGACGATGCGATAGAGGATTTGTTGAAGACGATCAAATCGTCGGGCCCGGAAGCAGTGGGAGTGGCCAAAAAATTGGTTTCGGCCGTGCCCAACATGACGGAAGCGGAATATAAACCGTATACGGCCGAGATGATCGCGCGTCTGCGGATTTCAAGCGAGGGACAAGAGGGGATGAATGCCTTTCTTGAAAAAAGAAAACCGAAATGGGCGGGTGAATAGATGACGAAAAGATTATTTAAACGGGTATTAGTTGCGAATCGCGGTGAAATAGCAGTGCGGGTGCTCCAGGCCTGTCGGCTTCTGGATATTCCGACACTGGCCATTTACTCCACGGCCGATAGAAACGCGGTGCATACCCGCGTGGCGGATGAAGCGGTGGAAATCGGCCCGCCACCTCCGCGGGAATCATATCTTGATATCGAGAAAATTGTAAATACGGCCGAGGGGCACGGTTGTGACGCCATTCATCCCGGCTATGGTTTTCTGGCCGAGAACCCCCTTTTCCCGCAAGCCTGCGAAAAGGCCGGAATTACGTTTATCGGGCCATCGGCGGAAGCGATGCGGCTGCTGGGGAACAAGATTCAATCACGGATAAAAATGGCGACAGCCGGCGTGCCGATTATTCCGGGAATGAAGAATGCCGGAGCCGACCTGGGTGCTTTCGAGCGGGCGGCGGAAGAGTCCGGCTATCCAGTCCTAATAAAAGCGGCGGCGGGCGGCGGCGGCAAAGGCATGAGAGTAGTTCACAAAAGGGAGGATCTTAAAGCATCGGTCGAAGCCGCCATGCGCGAAGCCAAGAATGCCTTCGGCGACGATACGGTTTACCTGGAGAAGTATATTGAAAACCCGCGGCATATCGAGTTTCAAGTATTGGGTGATAATTACGGGAATACGGTTCATCTCTTTGAGAGGGAATGCTCCATTCAGAGGCGCCATCAGAAAATAATCGAGGAAACGCCGTCGACGGCCCTGACGCCGGCCCTGCGGGCCCAGATGGGGGCGGCGGCGGTGCGGGTGGCGACGGCGGCCGGATATCGAAATGCCGGGACGGTGGAATTCTTGTTTGATAAAAACGGTGGTTTCTATTTCCTGGAGATGAATACCCGCATTCAAGTAGAGCATCCTGTCACCGAAATGGTAACCGGGGCCGATCTGGTGGTCGAACAGATTCGGATCGCGGCCGGCGAAAAAATTTCGGATTATCTATTGAGACCGGCGCAGAGGGGACATTCTATCGAATGCCGAATATATGCCGAAGACGGAGAAAACAACTTTTTGCCATCTTCGGGAAAGATTCTATACTACGAAGAACCGTTCGGGCCGGGAATCCGGGTCGATTCGGGAGTTTGCCGCGATTCGCAAATTGGGGTGGAGTATGATCCCATATTGGCAAAACTAATAGTCCACGCGCCGACCCGGGATCTGGCCATCGCCAAAATGATAAATGCCCTGAAAGACTATAGGATTCTCGGGATTAAGACTTCGCGGCGTTTCATGATCGATGTCCTCAACCATCCGGAATTCAAAGCCGGGCGCACCTATACTGATTTTATCGAGAAGAATATGACGGATCGGACGGTGGATATTGTTCCAGCCGTCGAAATCGGGGCCGCGGCGATATCCGTGGCACTGATGCAAAAATCCCTGCCGACAATCAAGGGGACGAAAGTCGCTGATATTTCCCCCTGGCAAACAATCGGCCCCTGGGAAATCGGAGTGAGGATGTCCAAATGATTAACCATTTCCGTTTCGAAGACGACTTGATCGAAGCCAAAATGAATGTCACCCCGAAAGGGATTGAAATCGAAATCGGGGAGAATTGCTATTCTGTCAAGGAAATCACGCCTCGCAAATTTGCTGTCGATTTGAACGGGGCCAGAAAAATGGTTTGCTGTGTAATCGAGAAGGATAAGGCCTATCTCGACGTTGAAGGATTGCTTCTGGAACTGGCCATTAATTTGGACGACACGGCCAATTCTGTGGCCGGTGGGGCGGCCCTGGCCAAGGACAAGATTTTTGCCCCGATGCCGGGAAAAGTGGTGAAGATTCTGGTTGCTGAAGGAGATAATATTTCGGCAAAACAGCCAATGGTGATTGTCGAAGCGATGAAAATGGAGAACCAGGTTAATTCCCCCGCCGCGGGAACAGTTAAGAAAATCAATTTCCGCGACGGAGATCAGGTGGGAACAGATATTCCCATAATCGAACTGGAGATAGAAAGCGACCCCGAAAACAATAAATAAGCAACTGCCGTCGATGGCATCATAGCTGTGTCAAAAATAGAAGCCGGCCCCATTTCGGGGCCGGCTTTTTTCATATAGTCAAATCGTTTATTCCTTTCCAAAAATGTATCGAATACCGGCCTGGATAGGGACATAATCAGTTTTATGCAGGGGGGTACTGATACCATCGAATTTTCCTTCCACCCATAGCCCTAAATTGCGATTTAGATCAATATTGGTTCCGGCTCCGATGGCATAGGTAAACTTGGTGGATCCGGAGAACGAATTGATGGTAGTTCCATCGAGACCGACAATGGTCATATCGGCTTGAGATAAATGCGCCACTCCGAGGCGGCCCAGTATGTACGGTCTAAATTTGGATAAGGCGCTACCGGGTGTGAAGTAATAGCGCACCGCACCGCCGATATTCAGCACACGAGCCGCGCCGCCGTCGACCGATGTTCCCAGCGGTTCCGTGGCCAGGGATTTGGTCTGATCGAGCGGGAAGCGGCTGTAGGATAATTCGCCGAGAAGTTCCAGCGAGGAATGATATTCGAAACCGAAACTGCTGGCGAAATTGTACCCGGTTTTGAAGCCATCCTTGAAATTCCCGGTGGGAACACTCGCTCCGCCCCCCAAATAGAGCACCGGCCGCCACATAGTCTCCGCAAACGATGAAACCGAAAATGCCAGAAGAACCACAGTCAGAAGGGTTAGTTTCTTCATGGACATCCTCCTTTCTAAAGCAAAGACCACATCCCCAGTTGGGCCTGGGAATCTCATTAACAATAATTTGATAATTTATTGTACGCAGGCACAAGAACCGGGTTCACGCAATGTTTTCCTTCCCCCCCCGGAAAGGGAATAAAATGAAATTGAAATAGCCAAACAGGAATAAATGATACAATTATACAAAAGACGATTTATAAATCTTCATAGCGCGTTTACTCGCGACGGGATATTATTCGAAGTCAATGAATTGTGCGACCTGATCTTGAGTTCGTTAAGTAAAATTCAATTTATTGAATTATTCTTTCGGAGCAAAAAATAAATTATCATGATACAATGTATCATTGCCTTAATATTGTCGTAATTTTACAAACCTTTTTGAGAGTGAAGCGTAAAATTTTATGACAAAGCGAAATATTAATCATAATACAAAGAGTGAGTTTATTGAATATTTTGTTCAAGGTTAAGATGTTTTAAACTTCCTTTACTTTCGGGCGGTCCGAGGTGCTATTGAAGGAACATGGCATCGGGGCAGCCGTGAAGTGAGGAGAAACAAAGGAGGAAGGATGACTTCCAAGCATCTTACCACACAGCAACTCGAGGGAACCAGGACTTTGTCTCGTAAGGTAACAATCCCCTTTAACGAAATCGCCGAACCAGGCGCTTATTACTGTCACGATACCGGATGGCTATATCGTGTCCCGGAAGAAGGCGTCTCACTCGGCCACAGTCCGACCATGAATATTGTCAGCCGGGATGAGAATTTCGTGACCCGCATCGCCGAGGACCCGTGGATTCCACTGAACAAGGCGCGTGAAATCTGCTCGAATCTGGATCTGGCCGTCAATTTCTGATCGAGCCGCCCGGCATGAATATGGAACTTGGCGTATGAGGCCCCGCATATTTGCCGGGCCTCCTTTTATTTTCAATACAATTATTGATTTCGGCAAAAGAGTAGTATAAAAAAAACCGGGCCCCGTGGCCCGGCTTTTTATTTAACTCACAGAGATGTTATTTCCAAATAAAATAAGTTACGCCGGCGCCAACCATGATGGTGGATCCAGATACTGATTCGCCTTCCACCGGCTCTTTCTGCTTGGCTTTGTCGGAGCTGAATTTCACGGCGATATCAAGCCCGACGGCCTCGGACAGCATATAATTGATGCCGCCCATCGCGCCGAAACTGGTGCCGGTCATCTTGCTCGTTTCGATACCGGTTTCATCTTTATAGCTCGCATACTGGAAAAAGCCCTTGATATAAGGATAAACGGAGCCTTTAACTTCCGTGCGGGCCTTGTTCATATTGAAATAATAGCCAACAACGGGTCCCAGGCCGAGAGCGGTGGTCTTGGCATCCCCAACCTTATACTGGTTGTAAAGCACATCGGCTCCGATAAATATGCTGGGGGCTATGAAATAGCCGAATGACGGCCCGATATTAATGGTTGACGGACTCTTGTCGCCGACTTTATAAAGGTCGCCACTCTGGGTTTCAAAATAGACAGATCCGCCCAGGAACCAGCTCTTCTTGTCGATGGGGGAAGTCTGGGCGACGGCCGAGACGGCCATGACCATAAGAAGCAATCCTACCAACGCGAGTTTCTTCATAAAATCTCCTTTCATTAAGTCTCTTTTCGAAATCCTTGTTGAGGACTCCTCCGTGAGTTAATTTTATCGGCGTGAATAAAATCGAAATTGAGCCCAGATGTCAACAAAAAAAAACAAAGTTTTTTCAGCAGTATTTGTGACATCTTTCACTTGATTTATCCGCTTCGGGAATATAAATTTATGAGATTAAAGACAAAAGCAATTAAATAATCAGGAGGAATCTATGGCTAATAGAAACGAAGCGTATATTGTTTCCGCCTGTCGTTCGGCGATTGGAACTTTTCTGGGAGGATTATCAGGTTTTACGGCAACCCAGTTGGGTTCTTTGGCGATCAAAGAGGCCGTTGGGCGGGCTAAAATCGACCCCAAGAAGATAGATGAAGTTATTATGGGACAAGTGGTTCAGGCGGGCGTGGGGCAGGCCCCGGCCCGGCAGGCCGCGATCTGGGGCGGAGTGCCGGCGGAAACAGCGGCTATGACTATAAATAAAGTCTGCGGCTCGGGTCTAAAAGCGGTCATGCTGGCGGCGCAGTCAATACGGGCCGGGGATCAGGAGTGCGTGGTGGCGGGTGGAATGGAATCGATGTCGGGAACGCCGTATGTTCTGCACGGCGCCAAGGGCGGACTGAAATTCGGAGATAAGAAACTTCAAGATTCGATGGTGCTTGATGGCCTGTGGTGCGCTTTCAAGAACTGGCATATGGGCAGTGCGGCCGAATTGACGGCCCGCAAAGCCGGTATTTCACGGGAAGAGCAGGATGAATTCGCCTACAATTCCCATAAAAAGGCCCTGGCCGCAATTTCTCAAGGGAAATTTAAGAATGAAATATTTCCGGTTGCCATTCCGCAGAAGAAGGGCGATCCGAAAATTTTTGAGGTCGATGAATGCCCGCGGGCCGATATTTCCGTGGAAGGTCTGGCCAAGTTGAAACCGGCGTTTGAAAAGGATGGAACGGTGACGGCCGGCAATGCGCCCGGCTTGAATGACGGGGCGGCGGCGTCGGTAATCGTTTCCGAGAAATTTATGAAGGAAAATAATCTGACCCCCCTGGCGCGAGTGGTCGAATACACAACGGCCGGAATTGAGCCGGAACTTCTGTTTTTTGCGCCGATACGTGCGGTCAATAAACTCTGCAATAAGATGGGGGTAGACGTCAATCATTTCGACCTGATTGAGGCCAATGAGGCGTTCTCGGTTCAGGCCCTGGCCGACGGGAAAGAACTGGGCTGGGATTGGAACCGGGTCAATGTTCATGGCGGGGCGGTGGCGCTGGGTCACCCCATTGGGGCCTCGGGGACCAGAATTCTCGCGACCTTGATTTACGCCTTAAAGGATCGCGGTAAGAAGAATGGTTTGGCGACTTTGTGTCTCGGAGGCGGTCATGCGGTAGCCATGGCTATTGAATTGACATGAAAATGGCAGGGTTTATGGATATGCATTTGGATGACATCAAAATCATAGGCGTGGTTGGCGGTGGAACCATGGGGAACGGTATCGCTCATGTTTGTTCCCAGGGCGGATATGATGTAATACTTGTGGATACTTCGAATGAGATACTGGAAAAAGCCAAGAAGACGATTACAGTCAATTTGGACCGGATGATCAAGAAAGAAAAGATTACCGAACAGGACAAGAATAATACGCTGAACCGGATTTATTTCGGCACCAAATTGGACGATCTTCGAGAGGCGCAATTGATAGTGGAGGCCATATACGAGAATCTGGAGGCCAAGATTGCGGTTTTCAAGCAACTCGATATGATTTGCACCAACGGTGCGATTCTCGCTTCTAATACTTCGTCATTGCCAATCACGCAATTAGCGGCAACTACCCGCCGCGCCGAACGGGTAATAGGGATGCATTTCATGAATCCGGTGCCGATGATGTCGTTGGTGGAATTGATACGGGGCATCGCCACCAGCGATGAAACGTTTCATTTGACGCAGGAATTATCGCGGAGACTGGGGAAAACACCGGTGGAGGTGAACGATTTTCCCGGTTTCATTTCCAATCGTATCCTGATGCCGATGATAAACGAGGCGATTTACGCCTTGATGGAAGGGGTGGCGTCGGCCGAGGATATCGATACGGTAATGAAATTGGGCATGAATCATCCCATGGGGCCGCTGACTCTGGCTGATTTTATCGGGCTCGATGTCTGTCTGGCGATTATGGAAGTACTATATAAGGGATTTTCCGACTCGAAGTATCGTCCTTGCCCGCTTTTGTGGAAGATGGTTCAAGCTGGATATCTGGGCCGCAAGACCGGGCGCGGATTCTTTATATATGAAAAGTAATTAAGGAGATTATTTATGGATTACGGCCTGTCTGAAGACGATCTGATGATTAAGGAGACGGCTCGGGAGTTTGCCCGGAAACGGCTTGTTCCCAATGCCATGAAATATGACGAAGAAGACGGAATTCCCGGGGAACTGGTGGAGGAATTGGCGGAATTGGGTTATCTGGGAATGATGCTTCCCGAAGAATTCGGCGGCCTGGAGCTTTCGACAGTCAGTTTTGTCGGTGCCCTTGAAGAGATTTGTTCGGCCTGTGCCGGAGTCGGCATTTTGATTTCGGTTCAAAATTCTCTTTGCTGTGAAATAATCCATAAGTATGCTTCGGATTTTCTGAAGAAGAAATATCTTCCCCAGATGGCAACCGGCATGGTAGGGTCATATTGTATCACCGAGCCGAATGCCGGCACCGATGTCTCCGGCATCATGACGTCGGCGGTTGAAAAGGGGGATCATTACCTGATAAACGGCACCAAGACATTTGTCACTAATGCGGGATTTGCGGGAATATTTATTGTCTTTGCCGTAACTGATCCGTCGGCGGGCAACAAAGGGATCTCCTGTTTCGCAATCGATAAAGATACACCGGGAATATCAATCGGCGCCCCCGAAAATAAATGCGGAATGAGAGCCTCGGATACCCGCGAGGTATCTTTCTTGGATGTGAAAGTTCCTAAGGAAAATATGATTGGCGCTCCGGGGCAGGGGTTCAAGATGGCCCTTTCCATTTTGAATTCCGGGCGGATCGGCGTTTCCTTCCAGGCCATCGGCATTGCCCGCGCCGCTCTTGAGGAAGCGATCAAATATGCCAAGGAGCGGAAGCAATTCAAGCAGCCGATCGCCAATTTTCAGGCAATTCAATTCAAATTGGCCGATATGGCGACCGAAATTGAAGCGGGGAGAATTCTTGCCTATCGGGCGGCGGCTCTGAAAGACGAAGGGAAGCCGATCGTACGGGAAGCCTCGATGGCAAAATTGTTCTGCAGTCGGATGGCCAATTTCGTAGTAAATGAAGCGGTGCAGATTCACGGCGGATATGGCTATATGAAAGAATATCCGGTGGAGAGATATTTCCGGGATGCCCGCGTTACCGAATTGTACGAAGGAACGACGGAAGCGCAGAAAATGACAATCGCCCGCGATCTATTGAAGGAGTAGCAATGCTTCTCGAGAAAAAACATCATGAGTTCAGGGAAAAGATTCGGGCCTACGCTCTGGAAAAAATAGCACCTTTTGCGGCCGAATTGGATCAAAAGCAAGAATTTATGGGCCGGCATCTGGAATCGTTGGCCGAAATGGGGCTGATGGGGATGGTTGTTCCGGAGGAATATGGGGGGAAACCGGTAGATACTACCTGCTATTCGATTGCGGTGGAGGAGTTGTCGCGAGTTTGTGGCTCGACCGGAATCACCATTGCGGCGCATAACTCACTTGGACTCTTTCCGATTTACAAATTCGGCACCGAGGAACAGAGGAAGAAATATCTGCCGCGCGGAACCGGCGCGGAATTAATTGCCTTTGGTCTGACCGAGCCGGAAGCGGGATCGGATGCCGGGGCCACTAAGACCAAAGCCGAACTAAAAGGTGATCACTGGGTAATGAACGGTACCAAATGCTTTATTACGTCCGCTTCGCACGCTTTCGCTTCGATCGCCACCGCCCGTACTTCCGACGAACCGGGAGTAAAGGGCATTTCATCATTTATTCTAGAAAAGGGATGGCCGGGATACGATATCGGCAAGAAGGAGAATAAAATGGGCCTGCGTGGGAGCGACACGGCCTTTCTCCATTTTACCGATCTGAAAATTCCGAAAGAGAATCAGTTGGGCAAGTTGGGCGAGGGATTCAAGCAATTCATGATCACTCTCGACGGCGGCCGGATATCAATTGCCGCTATGGCGCTTGGATTGGCACAGGGGGCCTTGGATTGTGCCCTCAAGTATGCGACGGAACGTCAGCAATTCGGAAAGCCAATCGCCGAGTACCAGGCGATCCAGTGGCAGTTGGCCGATATGGCGACCGAGATTCAAGCGGCGCGATATCTGGTCTATGGGGCCGCGGCCAAGAAAGATGCCGGGGTGGTTTTTACTCAGGATTCGGCGATGGCGAAGTTATATGCCGGGGAAGTGGGGACGCGAACTGCCGCCAGAGCGATACAGATATTGGGCGGGATCGGCTGCTATACCGGGAGGTTCTCCGCCGAAAGAATCTGGCGCGATGCCAAACTTTGTGAAATAGGGGAGGGGACATCGGAAATACAGCGTCTTGTCATCGCCAGGGAATTAATAAAATCCGTTTCGTGAATTCTCCGGGGTAAATAAAAGATCGGCGAAATATCGCTTTCGCCGATCTTCCTGTTTGCAGTCTTCAAAAAACACAAGACAAAATACGGGATTATTTTGGCGGCTCTCCCTTTTTGTCGGGGGACGGATTCCTTTCAACTTTCCAGCAGACAGTAGCGAATTTGGGCTTGGGTTCATCGAATATCCAATCGTACGAGTCATTTCGCATATTGCCCTGCTCAATACAGATTTGTCCCGTATCCGAAATCACTTTAGCGCGCCAGAAAACTATAGGAATTTCCCCCAATCCCGGCGGATATCCAAGCTTGTTGGCGACACCGATAATATCGAAACGATCCGGCAGAATGCCGTCGCGTGACTCGGCATAAACACCCTTAAATATATCCCAGAAATCGGCAAATTGAGTGGTGGAGAATTTTGACAGCGTAGCCAGATCGCTATACAGGGTATCATTGGAGATAGTATCCAGCCACTGGATCTTAACGTTCCCGGTAAAGGCAAAGGGGCTTGACCAACTTACCCTCTGCACATAAGGTGGCGGCATAATAGTATCATTATTGGTAGCATATACTTCGATTCTAAATTCGCTTTCAGGACTTATCTTCAGCGCGCCGCCGTCATTCCAGACACTGTCGCCGGATATGGCGGCCCGAAAGGTCACTCCCCATCCAGCTGAGACAATCAGGAAGGAAAGGGCGAAAAGAATCGTAAGGGTTTTTCTCATCAAGTTGCTCCTCGGCATTAGGTTCGAATAACTATACAATATAAGAGCCTTTCATAAAATTTGCAACCAAATGTATAGGGACGGCCCAAATCATATAATTGGCTATTTAGCCGCAACAATTTGGTTCCGGTCCGTTTCGATACAAATGGTTTATTAAGTATGCTATATCCAGGATATTCAAACTTCCTGAGCAATTGACATCGGCGGCGGCCAGGTGGTTCGGCGCCGGACCTCCTTTATAAAAATATTTTATAAGGAAGGCAACGTCGAGAATGTTGGCCAGCCCATCATCATCGGAATCACCGCAGACATACTCGCAGGCGTCTCCGATGCCGTTGCCGTTGCTGTCATGCTGGTCCGGATTGGCGATCAGGGGGCAGTTATCGGTCTCATCCGGAACACCGTCGTTGTCGTCATCCGGATCGCAGGCATCGCCCAACCCGTCGTGATCGGTATCTTTTTGATCGGCATTGGCGACAGTCGGACAATTATCAACATTGCCGCATTTACCGTCATGATCAACATCGTTCAGGGGGTCGAGAGGGCAGGGATCGACATCACCGCAGATTCCGTCCTGATCAACATCATTTTGGGCATCATGGGGACAGGCGTCACAGGCATCGCCGTAAGAATCACCGTCGGCATTGGCCTGTCCGGGATTATAGGTGTCGGGGCAATTGTCGGAAGTGTTGGGAATACCGTCATTATCCCTGTCGAGAGGATTGATTTGGACGCTCCAGCATACGGTCGAAAATGACGGTACCGGCGGATCCATAAGCCAATTGTAAGTATCATTCTCCATGGTCCCCTGTTCAATACAGATCTGCCCCGTGGTCGCCGAAACGCGGGCGCGCCAAAATAAGACCAGGATTTCTCCCAAACCGGGCGGATAGCCGAGATTATTGGCGACGCCGGTGATATTAAAACGATCCGGTAAAATGCCGTCCCGCGATTCTGAGTAAACACCTTTCAAGAGGTCCCAGAAGCCTACAAATTGACTGGTAGAAAACTTTAGCATGGTGGCATCATCGCCGTAAAATGTCCCATCGCTGATGGCGTCTAACCATTGAATGCCGACATCGCCCGTAAATGTAAAGGGCGTCGACCAGGTCACTCGCTCTTCGTAAGGCGGAGGCTGAATAATGTCGTTGTTCGTGGCATATACCTGGATTTGAAACTCCCGATCCGGCAGGATTTTGAGCGTCCCGCCGTCGTTCCATACGCCGGCTCCTGAGATTGTCGCCCGAAAGTCAAGGGCCTGGGCGGCGGAAGCGAGCATAAAAGTGAGCAAGAATAAAAATATGAGGTTCTTACTCATAGGTCCACTCCTTGTGATTTAAGATTAAAGCCTATTTATAATTTAGGCTCATGGCGAAATCTGTCAATCGAAAAAATCAATAGAGTGAATAACGGTCGCTCTGCGGTTTGGCTAAGGGAAAATTTAATTACCCTTTGACAGATGCAAAACCAAATTAATCTACTTTACGCGCCGCAGAACACTATCAAGACTCCATGGCCCGCCACCGGCGAAAGTCAAATATAAAAACACGAAACAGTAAATGACGGCCAGTTCTCCGTGATTGATGATTGGCAGAAATCCCTGCGGGGCATGTGCTTTGAAGTAGGCCACAGCCATTTCCCCGCATAGAATAAAGGCGACCGGGCGGGTAAAAAGGCCGAGAAAAAGAAGAAAGCCGCCAAATGCCTCCAGAACTCCCGCCAATCCCATAAGCGAAAAAAGCTCGATTTGCATGGGGGGAGTACTGGCCGGAAAGTTGAATAATTTCATGGTGCCATGAAAGAGTAAAAGAAATCCCGCCATAATGCGGAGAATACTCAGAACCTGGGGATCCCAACCTTGTAGGAAACCGGATTTACTCATTAAGATCTCCTTTGTAACTGATTGGATCATTATATTTTTACACAAATATTCAGTCAAGGATTTATTCGGGCCGACTTTTCCGGCGGTCAATTAAATGAGCGCAACCGGCAATTCACAATTACAGAATTAGTTACGACTGACTATTCTGCAGTGCAGAGGTTTGTTTTCAGCCAAAGGATCTTCTCCGGCGCGCCTTTCAATTTTTGATCCCAGTCAGGGAATGGTTTCGAGAAAAAGCCTTCGTGGCGAATAGTGATGACACTATCTATCGAATCAAATGGTTTGGACGCGCCGAACATGATATTGAAAAATATGGGGTAGTTATATCTATCGGAGAGTTCCTCCATTTTATCTCGTCCGATTGAATTTAGAATATCGGCCGTCAGAGCAACCTGGAAGAGAAATATGTTTTTCCTTTTATCCTGACGGCAAAGATTGGCGATTAATGAATCGCCGATAAGAGTATCAAAATAGTCGGCCCATTTCGCAAGGAGGCCGCATCGGGGATTCAGGACCAGAAGACCGGCATTGAAATAGGGCCGGATAATTTCCCCTCCGGCGGCGGTCGTCATGGGGAAGAGGGTCGATTCCGGGACGGAAAGCAATTCATACACGCGGCTCCAGTATTGATCCAATGAGTCAGAGAACAGGAGCCCGATATTCTTATGCATCACGGGGCGATATTTCAAGCAGATCTTTTCAGGAAGGACGAAATCCGCCGGCTCATCAAGAAAAATAGTATCGGGGTCGAGCCAGACCACGACATTAGTCAAATCTTTTGCTCTTGTTTCACATTTAGCGGCGGCGTATGGTTTCCCTCCAAAAAAGTAATCGGCCGTTTTTTCGGGAGCGGTGCATTCAATGAACTCTATATTCATCGCAGTTTCAGTGGTCGGTAATTTGTCGGTACCGGAAAGGAGGGAATCGGGCAGATATATCCAAAACGGGCAATCATTGAAAGAACCTGCAAAATGGCGCCGACTTTCGGCGCAGTGCAATAGCCAGCGTACATCCGAACTATTTTCGGCATAGGCCGCGAAGATAACGCGATATTGACGACTGAGCGGCTCTGCGGCGTCCTTTTCGGCATCATTTCTTTTCTTTTGATTTTCGTTACTATATCTCATTGTTTCCCCGTGTGTAAATCTGGATTCTATCATCATCAGACAAAACAGCGCCAATAATAGCGGTCTGAATAATCTCATTTTCTTTTTCATTTCCAGCTTCCGGCCGCGACCCGCGGATTGGATTTACGAATTCCGCCTACTGAACACTAAAGGCGGCCAATTGCCGATCTTGTCGCGTTCACTCTCTGCATATTTTGATAAAAAAATATGAATCCGGTTAGTGAGCGCCTTGTTTGTCACACTATTTATCTTCTATGATAATTATTTGATGGATAAAATGGTAGAATATTAAAAGATGACAATCATATTTTGGCCAATTAGCGGAGAGATGAACCTTTTTCTTCGGATTATTGGAATTGAATTGCGGCAAAATGCGATTCCGGGGCCCGTCCTGCGATCACCATTTTCTTTTTATTGGTCTTGAAATAGGTCCAAGGAAAATATATATTTATAAGGAATTTGGAGAATCTATCGTCTAATATTTCAGGAGGAATCATGGCCTTTAATAAAGTCGAGTACATATGGATGAACGGCAAAATGGTCAAGTGGGACGATGCCCGAATACATGTTCTGTCCCATGTTGTCCATTATGGATCGTCGATATTCGAAGGACAGCGCTGTTATAAAACTCCCAAGGGGCCGGCTTGTTTTCGTCTGATGGAGCATATCGACCGTCTCTGGGATTCGTGCAAAATTTATCGTATGGTCATTCCCTTTACAAAACAGCAGATTTTCGACGCCGTCCTGGAACTGGTGGTCGTAAACGGGCTCGAAGATTGCTATATTCGACCTGTCGTTTACCGCGGCTATGACTCTCTGGGGGTCGATCCTGGCAAATGCCCTATCGATGTCGCCATCGCGGCTTGGAATTGGGGCAAGTATCTCGGCCCCGAGGCGATGGAGAAAGGCGTAAGAGTATGCGTTTCGTCGTGGAACCGCAATGCCCCCAATACCACGCCGATGATGGCCAAGGCGGGCGCCAATTATATGAACGGACAACTGATAAAAATGGAAGCCCTGGCGCGCGGTTGTGTGGAGGGAATTGCCCTCGATATTTACGGAAATGTCTCGGAAGGATCGGGCGAGAATATTTTTATTGTCCGCAACGGAGTGCTGGTGACGCCGCCCTTTTCGGCATCAATTCTGCCTGGAATTACCCGCCGCACGATTATCAAACTGGCCGAAGATATGGGTATAAAGGTGATTGAAGAAAATATTCCGCGCGAAGCGTTATACATCGCAGATGAGGTATTCTTCACCGGTTCAGCCGCTGAGGTTTCTCCGATATCTGAGATCGACGGTATTGTCATTGGTGCGGGACGCCGGGGGCCGATTACCGAGAAATTGCAGAATCGATTTTTCGAAATTATCGAAGGGCGGGCCGAAGACGTTTATGGCTGGCTGACTTATGTCTCGGCCAAAAAGGGCGTGAAGGTATAAGTCTATGAAGATAGCAATCGGTTCCGATCATGCCGGCTTTGACTTGAAAGAAAAGGTTAAAGCGATACTTCAAAGATTGGGGCACCAGGTGCTCGATTTCGGGACGACCGGAAAAGAATCTGTCGATTATCCTGACTTCGGACTGAAAGTGGCCCGCTCCGTGGCAGCGCACGAGACCGATCGCGGGGTGGCCATTTGCTGGACCGGCAATGGAATGACAATCGCGGCTAACAAAGTGCACGGAATTCGGGCCACCCTGGCTCTGAATAAAGACATGGCCTATTTTGCACGTCTGCACAATGATTCCAATGTCCTGACCATGTCTCAGAAATATACTCCCGATAACGAAGTGGAGGAAATTGTCAAGACCTGGCTGGAAACTTCGTTTGAAGGGGGAAGGCATGAACGGCGAGTAAAAAAAATCAATGACGCCGAGACTTGTTGAAATTCGATTTCTCTGATTGGACGGCAAGGAACGGCGGATTGGGAAATATCCAATCCGCCTTTAAAATATGAATGTGTAACGGGTAGGTAAATATGTCATACTTAAAAAAAATCGATCCCGAGATTTATGACGCCATCATGGGTGAGGTTAACCGGGAATCGGATAAACTGGAGTTGATCGCCTCCGAAAATTTTGTTTCCGAGGCCGTTTTGGAAGCGGCCGGGGGGGTGATGACCAATAAATATGCCGAAGGATATCCGGGAAAGCGGTATTACGGCGGATGCGAATTTGTCGATAAAGCCGAAAATCTGGCCCGGGACCGGGCCAAGCAATTATTCGGGTGCGAGCATGTCAATGTTCAACCGCACTCCGGCTCTCAGGCCAATATGGCGGTGTATTTCACCATTTTGAATCCGGGTGAAAGAGTTATGGGACTGGATCTGTCCCATGGCGGCCATTTGACGCATGGTCATCCGATCAATTTTTCGGGGAAATTGTTTCAGTTTCATTCCTATCAAGTGGAAAAGGATACCGAAGTTATTGATTATGACAAATTGATCGCCCAAGCCAAGGAAGTCCAGCCCAAATTAATAGTGGCGGGCGCATCCGCTTATCCTCGTTTCCTTGATTTCAAGAAATTCCGAGAGGCGTGCGATGGCTGCGGGGCCTATTTGATGGTTGATATCGCTCATATTGCGGGATTGGTAGCGGCGGGTCTCCATCCGTCCCCGGTTCCCTACGCTGACTTCGTAACCACGACCACGCACAAAACACTGCGCGGGCCCCGGGGCGGTATGGTTATGTGCAAGGAGAAGTATGCCGCCGATCTGGACAGGACGGTAATGCCGGGAATTCAGGGAGGGCCGCTGATGCATATTATTGCGGCCAAAGCGGTGGCGCTTAAGGAAGCTCTGACTCCGGAGTTCAAAGAATATCAAAAGCGGATTGTAGCGAATGCCTCCGCTCTGGCCAATGCCCTGAAAGAAAAGGGATATCATATCGTCTCCGGAGGAACAGATACTCACCTTATGCTGGTTTCCTTTGTCGCATCCGGTTTGACCGGGAAGAAGATAGAGAAGTCCCTGGATACCGCCGGAATCACCGTGAATAAAAACACGGTTCCTTTTGACCCACAGAAGCCGTTTGTGACATCGGGCATAAGAATAGGAACTCCGGCCATAACCACTCGGGGAATGGGTGTCGCGGAGATGAAAATAATTGCCGGATACATTGACAGGGTGATTAAAAACCTTGATAATGAAGAGGTTCATAAGGAAGTGGCCAGAGACGTTAAGGAGTTGTGCGACCGTTTCCCTCTTTACGGTGAAAGGAAAGCCCAATAGGCGCCATAGGCCGATTATTTTAAAGTCCTGACGGCCGCTTCGATTTAGGGGCGGCCGTTTTTTATTCTTATATTGAACGGGGGGTTTGATAATTTTATATTTGATGCCGGAGTGTTTAATCTTTAGAATCCGGCCGGAGGTATTTATGCTGATACAGTTTTCGATGTTTCCTGTGGGGAATAAGGAATCGGCCTCGGCGGAGGTGGCCAAGGTGATAGATATTATTGATCGCTCCGGTCTCCCGTATAAGTTGACGGCCATGGCGACCGTGGTGGAGGGGGAATGGGAAGAGATAATGAACCTGATCAATAAGTGCCGTTTAAAACTGCGCCGGAGCAACAAGCGCATTTATATGGTGTTGACAATGGATGATCGTAAAGGGGCCAAGAAACGGCTGACCGGAAAGGTGCAAGCCATTGAAAATAAATTGAAAAGAAAAATAGAATCGTAAAATAAGGAAGAATTATGTCCGCATTCAGAGTCGTATTTGTCACGGTGCCTAAAGACAAGGCCGAAGAACTGTCGCATGAAATTATCGACACCCGACTGGCGGCCTGTGTTAACATTACGGGAGGCGTGCATTCGATTTACCGCTGGAAAGGCAAAATTGTCAAGGATGAAGAAGCGCTCCTTATCATTAAAACGGCCACCAAAAAGGTCGAAAGCCTGATAAAATTCGTCAAAGAAAAACATTCTTATGATGTCCCGGAAGTGATATCGCTCAATATCGCCGAGGGGAATCCGGATTATCTCGACTGGATCGATGAGGAAACCAAGTAATGCGGTATCGGCGTGATAATGACGGGTATCTGATTCGCCTCGAAGACGGTGAGGAAATTATCGCTACGCTGGCCAAATTCGTACTGGACAATGATATTCCCGGAGGGATGTTTCACGGCCTGGGAGCGCTGGACTCGGCCAGCATCGGAACTTACAACTACGCCACCAGAAGTTATATCACGAAAGTATATAAAGACAAGCTCGATATCGCCGTGATGACGGGAAATATCACCTATAGTCAGGATTCCGATCTTCCTGTCATACATTGCCATATAACGGTATCCGATTCAGAGCATGATACTCGCGCCGGGCACCTGTTTGAGGGAATTGTTCTTATTACGGTGGAAATATTCCTGAAAGTTTTCACGGAGAAGTTGTACCGGGAAAAGGAACTCCAGGACGGCCATCATTTATGGCAGTTGTGAACTGTGAAAGGCCGATAATCTCCTTTTTGAGTGATTTTGGTCTTCAAGATAATTATGTCGGCATTGTCAAGGGGGTGATTGCGAAGATTAATCCCCGTGCGGAAGTAATTGATTTGACCCATGATGTGCCTCCTTACAATATCCGGGCAGGGAAATATCTGCTGGAGACCGCTTATGAATCGTTTCCCGCAGGGACAATTCATCTGGCAGTCGTCGATCCGGGTGTCGGGATGAAGCGGAAGGGGATAATTATAGAAACCGGCAAATACTTTTTTGTAGGACCCGATAACGGCCTTTTTTCTTTCTTAGCGAAGACACAGATAAAAAGGGTATATTCCCTGAACCGGGAAAGTGAGTCAGCCATCGAAATTTCAAATACGTTTCACGCCCGAGATATTTTTGGCCCGGCGGCGGCCTATCTGTCTCTGGGCGGCCCAATCAAAGGCGCATCTGTTGTTGGGAAGAGAATAATCAGGCTTCAAGGAAAAGCCATTAAGGGAGCCAAGGGGATTATTGCCGGAAGAGTTATTTATATCGATCATTTCGGCAATCTGGTTACGTCTCTCCGGCAAGACAGGCTCCCGCATGAAGGCATGGTATTTTTGAATGATATTTTAATTGGCCCGGTAAAGAAGACTTTCGGTTCGGTTGGGCCGGGTAAACCGGTCTGCTATGTCAATTCTTTTGGATATTTGGAAATCGCCGTTCGCGAAGGTTCGGCGGCGGCATATTTCGCGATAAGGGATCGTTCAGCAGCGAAGATTTTAATTGCGCCCCGAGTGCGGGCGCGCTAAATTGGCGCGTTATGACGGAAAGAGTCAATCCTCATCGTCCCTCGTGGGATGAATATTTTATGCGGATCGCCCAACTGGCGGCGACCCGTTCCACCTGTCTGCGCCGGCAAGTTGGGGCGGTTATTGTCAAAAATAAGAAGGTGCTGGCGACCGGGTACAATGGCTCACCCGCCGGATTGCGGCACTGTCTTGATATCGGCTGTCTTCGGGAAGAAATGGGGATACCGTCGGGGCAAAGGCACGAATTATGCCGGGCCATTCATGCCGAACAAAATGCCATCATTCAGGCGGCCACCTCCGGAGTTTCGATCGAGGGAGGGGTGCTTTACGCCACCACCTTCCCCTGTATTCTATGTGCCAAGATGCTGATAAATGCGGGAATAAAGGAGATATACATTACCGAGGGGTATCCTGATGAGTTATCCAAAAGCATGATGGAAGAGGCGGGAGTAGTGGTACATCATATGGAACTGCCTAAATTTGGCGAACCGATAAAGGACTTTCCAAAATGAAATGCCCTTTTTGCGGATATGAGGAAGACAAAGTTGTCGATTCCCGGGCGGCTCAGGACGGGCGGGCGGTTCGGCGGCGCCGCGAGTGCCTTAAGTGTCACGAGCGGTTCACCACTTATGAGTACATTGAGAATGTAACCTTGACGGTGGTCAAGTCGGATCATCGCCATGAGCCATTCGATCGCCAGAAACTGATACACGGAATAAAACTGGCCTGCAACAAAAGGCCCGTAACCGATAAGAAAATTGAATCTATTGTCGATGAAATCGAGGCCCGTCTGCAAGAGCAGTCCAAAAGCGAAGTTACCAGCAAGTATATAGGCGAACTGGTGATGGAGAAGTTGAAAGAAACCGACGAAATCGCCTATGTCCGTTTTGCTTCAGTCTATCGCAAATTTCAAGACAAGACGGAATTTATGGAAGAGTTGAAGAAGCTTCTTGGCTGAAATCCTTACCTCCCGCACATGGCTCCGTCATGAGCACCGTGCGATTATGCTCCTATAATAAGTTTGTCCTTGACAAATATTGTAAAATTGCATTTATTTAATATGGAAACTGGGACGTGTCTTTCTGTTAAATAGGTCATTAATTGCAGGAACGAGGGAGGGAATCGTTTCCTCTAAAAGAATTGTTAAAATCGGGCGAGGAGACAATAATGTTAAAAATCTTAATGGCGATCCTTCTGGTGCTGGGCCCGGCCTGCCTGGCGACGGCTGGAGATGTTCTCTGGTTTAAAAACTTTTCATCCGAGCGAGACTATGCTGATGTCACTTTTTCCATGGCAATGGACGAGAACGGCAACATATACACTGCGGGGCTGGTATCCCATCCTCCTGTTCCGGGAACCGGATATCCTATCAATCACGGGTTGATAATTAAGTACTCCTCGGAAGGGGAAAGAGTCTGGGTAAGGGACGTGGGTCAATTTTCCGATGTCCTCGGGCATTTGTGGGATATAGTCTATGACGGGTCTGGGAATATTTATGTCGGCGGTCTCAGTACGAGTGTAAATTCAAACACGGCCTGGGATTTCAGCGTCATTAAATACAGCACCGACGGCGATTCGCTTTGGTCATATGTCTATCCTACCGCGGGTCCGATTGCGGGAAATGAGTATTCGAATGATGTTTGCAGAAGGCTTGCCATTGACGGCG
This sequence comes from Candidatus Zixiibacteriota bacterium, assembly GCA_900498245.1. Lineage (NCBI taxonomy): Bacteria > Pseudomonadati > Candidatus Zixiibacteriota > Candidatus Zixiibacteriota bacterium. The sequence goes on along the minus strand of LS998015.1, from coordinate 2,099,330 downwards.
ATGGGAATATCTATGCGGCTGGCATGCGAAACAATGGCGCGAATCGAGCGGACTTTCTGGTGGTAAAATTGACTCCTGAAGGAGAAGTTCTCTGGACCAGTGGAGCAAATGAATCTTACATAAACGATGATGTTCTTGAGGACTTGGTAGTCGATGAGGCCGGCAATGCCTACATTTCGGGGTCGATTCCGGATGAAAATTGGCATTATCGGGATGTCGTTATAAAGTATCATGCTGAAGGGACGACCGCCTGGGTCGATACGACGGCAATGGCCGATACGCTCGGCCGCGGATCGAAACTAACAATTGATGGGGATGGGAATCTTTATGCATTTTCAAGATCAGGAGGTCAAAATTACCTGATAAAATATGCCGGGAATGGCGATCATTCGTTTAGCATCGCTTTAAATGGGGCAATTGAAACGGGGGAATTAGCGGTCGACAATTCCGGTAATGTAATAATTTCACATCCCAATCAGAGCTATCGTCAACTTGGTTCAGGCATTATTATCACAAAATATAGTGCCGAGGGCGATGAAATTTGGTCCGATAATTATGCCGCGCCCGCCAATCGAGTCTATGGGCCGGTCAAAATAATGTCCGATAGCAGTAATAATACTTATCTATTGCACTCAGTTGACTCGGCTTACTCTTATCATAATAATTACGAGGTCTTGAGATTCGATGAATCGGGAGCCCTGATTGCGAAACGAACCTGCCCGTTGACTCTGTCTCCGAACTTCTTTGCGGGCGATATGGGTATCGATCCGGCAGGTAATATTTTTATTTCTGGGGCGGCCGATTTTCCCGCCACCGGAGAAGATGCCGTTTCCATCAAGCATTGCTATTACATATGTGGCGACGGCGATGGAAATGAAGTAATAAATATTCTGGATATTTCATATTTCATCCGCTATTTGTATAAACAGGGGCCGGCTCCCAGAGTCCTGTCGGCCAGCGATGCCGATGGCAACGGTGCCACCAATATTCTGGACGTAGCGCGGCTGGTAAACTTCTTGTACCGGGGCGGACCCGAACCGCTCTGTCGCTAGGATCATAAATTACGCAGATTCTCCGGCCGATGCCTGCGGATGGCATCGGCCTTTATTTCAATTGATTACTTCAAAAAGATTATGCCATTAATCTTAAGAGGGCAACCTTAAAAACCGGTTGACTTCGGTCAGTTTTTGACGCAAATTCGGCCTGAAATGGATGAAGAAGAACAACTTATCGATTCGGCTCCAAGGAAAAAGGGGGAAATGCCCTTTCTGGAGCATCTGGAAGAGCTTCGCCGTCGCCTGATAAAATCCATTCTGGCGGTTGCCGTTACAACCATAATCGCCTTCTATTTCTCGGAACACATTTTCAAGTTTGCCATTCGCCCGCTAGGCGGAGTCAAACTTCATTTCACGGAAGTCACCGGTTCTTTCATGGCTTATCTTAAAATCTCGATTTATACCGGCATCGTGGCGGCTCTTCCGATTGTCTTCTATCAAATATGGAAATTCGTAGCGCCGGGGCTTTATCCCAAAGAGAAGCGGATGGTTTCCCCGCTGGTGCTTATTTCGGTCCTGCTGTTTTTAGCGGGAGCCTCATTTTGTTTCTTCGTGGTTCTTCCATTTGCCATAGAATTCCTGGTCAATTTCGCGCAAGGGGAGATGACACCGATCATAACCGTCTCGAGTTATGTATCCTTTGCCGGATTTATGCTTCTGGCCTTCGGTCTATCTTTTGAATTGCCGATAGTCGGGTATTTTTTGGGGCGGGTCGGAGTAATTTCGGCGCATACTCTGAACCGGGGGAGGGCCTATGCCATCGTTCTGATAGTGGCCTTCGCCGGAATCGTCACACCGACTCCGGACATATTTAACCAATTGCTTCTGGCGGTCCCGATGTATATACTCTACGAGGTAACGATTATTGTAGTAAGGGTTACCGCCCGCAAGAAGGAAGCGGAAGACTGAAAATCGCAAAGTTAATACCCCGGGAATTCGTAATAATTGCAGTCGATCTACGGAGGATTTAATAGAATGAATGGTGTAAAAAAATGGATAATGGCGGTTCGGGCCCCTTTTTTTACCGGAATCGCTATGCCGATTATTTTCGGTGCGGCGCTGGGATATTACGAGACGGGCCATTTTAACTGGGGACTATTTGCCGTGACATTAATCGGCGGGATATTTGCCCACGCGGCCGCCAATCTCTCGAATGATTATTTTGATCATAAAACCACCGATGATGACATCAATCCCAATTTTACGCCGTTTTCCGGAGGCAGTCGGGCGATTCAGAATAAAATACTGTCGCCGCGTGCGGTATTAACCGGGGCGATGGTCTGTTATGGGCTAGCGCTGGCGTCAGGGATTTATTTGACGGCCAAGACACCGGGCTACTGGATACTGATTCTGGCCGCGGCTGGCTTTGTGGGCGGCTTCTTCTATACGGCCGGGCGTTTCGCTTTTGCCTATAATGGGCTCGGCGAATTAATGATATTGATAAATTTTGGCATTTTGCCCGTCATGGGAGCTTATTTTGTTCAGACCGGGCATTTTTCCTGGTCATCCTTCTGGACTTCATTTCCTATCGGCTTCCTTATCACTGCCATATTGTACATCAACGAGTATCCTGATCATGATGCCGATCGGGCGGTGAAGAAGAATCATCTGGTCGTGCACTGGGGTAAGAAAAATGCCACCTATGGATATTATTTTTTAATGATTGGCAGTTATATCGGGGTGGTGATACCGGTAGTGGCCGGATTGCTCACGCCCTACGCTCTTGTGGCGCTTCTATCGTTCCCGGTGGCCCTAAAGACTCTTCGGACCTTTTCCCGCAATTATGAAAAAATAAAGGAAATTATCCCGGCACAGGCCGGTACGATTCAGGTCCATTCCCTGATGGGCGTTCTAATGTCGATAGGTTGTGTGGCCGGAGCCTTGTTCAAAGGGTAGGGATTAAACTCCTTGACTTAACGGGCCAAAGAAAATAGATTCCGAGTGAGATTTTAACAAGCGGGCGTAATTCAGCGGTAGAATGCAAGCTTCCCAAGCTTGACGTCGTGGGTTCGACCCCCATCGCCCGCTTTTATTATTACTTTTATGAAGGTCACGGCAATCGATCCCCAATCCCCTCTTTTCGGTTTGATCCGGCCCGGTTTCAAGCTTCTGTCCCTCAATGGCGAACCGATCCAGGACAATATCGATATCCGTTTCAAAATGGCCGAGGAAGCTGTAGCCTTTGAGTTTGAGGGGCTGCAGGGCGAAAAAATCAAATTCACCCTCAAATTTGAAACCTGCTCGGAAGTCGGCCTGACTTTCGAAGAGGATCGAATCATAACCTGTCGGAACAAGTGCCTCTTTTGCTTTGTCCATCAACAGCCGAAGGGGATGCGCCACGCCCTGTATGTCCGGGATGATGATTACCGGCTTTCCTTCACGCATGGAAATTTTATTTCATTAGCGAATCTCAGTGCGACTGATATGAAGAGAATAGTCGATCAGCGATTGTCGCCCCTTTATGTCTCGGTACATGCCACCGATGAAACGCTCCGTCGTTGCATATTTAAAAATGAAAAACTTCCGGCCATATTGCCTCAATTGAAATATTTGACCGCGAAGGGAATTACTGTTCATGCTCAGGTGGTGATCTGTCCCGGGATTAACGACGGGGAACACCTGGAAAAGACCATGGATGACCTGGCCCGACTCTATCCCGGCGTGAAGACTTTAGGGATTGTCCCGGTCGGGCTGACCCGCTATCGTGAACGGCTACCCAAATTGGTGCCCTATAATCGTGAAACGGCCTCTGAACTTTTGCATTTTTTGCATAAAAAGCAAAAGAAATATTTGACCGAACTGGGGAGCCGATTTGTCTTTGCCGCGGATGAGTTTTATATTTTGTCGGACACGAATATACCTAAGATTTCAGAATATGAAGAGATGTCGCAATTTGAGAATGGAATCGGCATGATCCGGTCGCTGTTAATCGATTTTAATCGAAGGAAAAAATCCCTGACGCCGCCCGATAAATCTATCCGGGCCGTCATTTTGACAGGGACATCCGCCCATGATATTCTAAAACGTCATATCATTGCTTATCTGAAAAAAAATCTGTATCAGAAAATAGACATATTACCTGTAGAAAATAGATTCTGGGGGGAGACTGTCACGGTGAGCGGCCTTTTGACGGGGCAGGATCTGAAAGCGGCTATCAAATCGCATCGGGGTCACTATGACTTATTCATGCTTCCGCCCAATTGCCTTAATGGCGACAACCTCTTCCTTGACAATATTTCATTCGATGAATTAAGAGATTCGACCCGATGCCATATCATAAAAGGGCATTATAGCATGATTGATACTTTGAAAGAGGCCTGGTCATGAAAACACCCCTGGTTGCCATAATTGGGCGCCCCAATGTGGGGAAATCGTCACTTTTCAACCGGTTCCTCAAAAGGCGAACGGCAATCGTTGATGATGAATCGGGCAGTACGCGGGACCGCAATTACGCCTTGTGCGATTGGTCAGGGCGGAATTTCTATTTGGTCGATACCGGGGGGATGGTTCCCGGGACGAAGAAAAGCATGGAAAGAACGGTTCTGGAACAGTCCGAGGCGGCGATTGCCGAGGCCGATTTAATTCTACTGGTGGTCGACAGCCAGACCGGCCCGAATGATATCGATGAAAAAATCGGCCGAACCCTGATGTCGTCGGGCAAGAGCATATTGCTTCTGACCAACAAGGCCGATAATGAGTTTCTAGAACAGGAGCGCTTTCAGTTTGAACGAATCGGTCTGGGCGAGCCCCTGGCGGTGTCGGCGACAACCGGCCGCGGAGTGGGCGATGTGCTGGATCGAATTGTTGAACTTTTGCCTCCCTCGGATGATTCGACTCCAATCGATGAATCGATTCGCATTGCGGTCATCGGGCGGCCCAATGTGGGTAAATCGTCCTTCATAAATAAATTAATCGGTCAGGAGCGGGTAATAGTCTCGAGTGTTCCCGGAACCACCCGCGATGCCGTCGATACCCCTTTTGAAATTAACGGAAAGAAATANACGTTGATCGACACCGCCGGCTTGAGGAGAAAAGCGANGGTGACCGAAGACATTGAGTATTTTACGACTTTGAGAACGATCCGCGCCATAGAGAACAGCCACGTGGCCGTCATCCTGATCGATGCCATTGAGGGCCTTACAGTACAGGATATGAAAGTTATCGAAGACGCGGTCGAGGCGCGACGGGGCCTGGTGATCGCGGTGAATAAATGGGATCTGGTAGAAAAAGACGGCCGGACGGCGGATCAATATTCCGCCCGGATTAAGGAACTGGCGCGGACATTCGATTTTATTCCGATTGTTTATATTTCCAGTCTGACCGGGCAGCGGGTGGCAAAAACGATTGAGATTATTGATCTGGTTTACGAAAATTGGAACCGGACTCTATCCACTTCGGAATTAAATGATTTTCTCGAAGAAGCCGTGAACAAGCAGCCGCCGGCGGCGGCACGCGGCAAATATATCAAGTTCTATTATGTGACGCAGACCGAAACCTGTCCCCCGACTTTTTTATTCTTCTGTAATTATCCGACTTTGCTCCAGCGGAGTTATCTGAGGTACATTGAAAATCAATTACGGCTGAAATTCGGATTTGAGGGAGCCCCACTGAGGATTAAAGTCAGGAAGAAATAAAGGATTATTTGCCAGGCCGCAGTGGGGTGATGGGGAAAGGCATAAGGGATATATCGCGGTCGATAGGGTTATTTTTCGAATCTCTTTTTCAATCCCAGACCAAAAATGCCCAATCCCAAAAGTATCATCGTTCCGGGTTCCGGGACCACATTTTTGGTTTCAGTCGGGATTTGACTGGGGTATGATTGAGGTATCACCTGATAGCGATTATGCTCCATAGTGCCCGGCATTATGCCTTTATCGAATTGCGAGCGGGCTCCAAAGGTACTGGATTCCGTGCCCGAACTGTAGCGATTCATATGAACCGTAAGTTGACTATAGGGCAGGGCATAAATCGAGCTGGCCATCAATACCACAAACAAACCACACAAGACCAAACTCTTTTTCATTTTATTTTCACCGTTGCTTAAAATTATTTCTTACTGAAAAATATATTGGCAAATAATATGCCCTTTGAGGGAATTATGGAAATCGTCTCAGTCCACAACTCCCGGTGGCAGTAAATGACCAATAATCAATAAGTTATCTCTGTTACAGAAGGCTGTCTAAAACGATCGTCTTGATTTTTCGAGATCGCCATTCCGCATAATCATCGAATTTGCATATTTGTGCGTGAAATAATGTGCTCAAATTTGTCATTTCCCTGAAGGCAACAAAAAAGGGAGATTGAGAGTCTCCCTTTTCAATTTGGCAATAAGCCTATTTTCTGAATTTACGCACGAGTCCCATTCCAAGCGTGCCTATTCCAAAAAGAGCCAAAGTTGTCGGTTCGGGGACAACATTATTACTGGATTCGGCGTCGTGTGAAAACGGAGCGAATTTTATTTTGGTGTGCCCGCTCGAGCCAAAGGAGTTATTGTAATAAAAGTAACTGTCAAAATGAGTATAATCGATTCCGGAAAGAGAAATCGAATATCTTTTATATTGCCCCCAGGCATTTCCTGTGGAGAGATAACCCATGGCGGAAGGATCATAATTGTACGGAGGAGCGACATCACCCACACGGCCAATAAAGCCGAAATTGCCGGCGTTGAAGGTCGTATACCAGGCCGGGAAAATATCGTGGGTAGGCAGGAAATTGGGTGTTCCATAGATCCAGCTGTCATAAAGGGTTCCATTTACGCCAATCGAAGCGGTCCCGTTCGGGTCAACCGATTGATCCAGATTAAGCGCCATGCTTACCTGAACATTTGACATAACCTGATTGGCTCCAATGACATACAGGTCGAAGGTGCTGGAATGAGTGACCCAGGTGTCGGTCACATTATCATAGGTCGCCCCGGCAATAAAGAGCTGCAAATCGGGAACCGCAAAGGCCGAACCACTAATAATGAAGACCGCAAGCAGGGGTAGCAACAAGGTTTTCTTCATATGCGCCTCATGAGTGAATCATTAAATTTAAACTTCTATGCAGGATATTGGCAAAAGAAATGCCGATTTTTCTCCGGCAAAAGATGATTTGGGTAAACAGGATAATCCATTGATTCAATACCCCCGTTTAAAATAGTGGGTTAATCTTATATCCGTTCCTTTCGAGACCCGATGTCATTGCATAGAAATAACATACGAAGATTAATTTGTAATGCCTCAATCGTCTCAACGGCAACTGAATCCGGATCTCCGGGGAATTTCGCGCCACAGGCATTGAAAGGGCCGAAGGCGCCCAAGAAAAATATTTTTTTGGCAATGGGTCGCTGTCAATTTCAAGAATCCGGGTGTCCAGACAATCATGGCACCCTGCAAACTGCACCATCCCGATGTGCAAAGTTCTACCATAAAATTGAATGAGCCATGTTTGGCGTCGGGGCGACATGCTTGTTTCCCAAATATCAAGTTGCATCCCGGACTGCCGATTATGAGACTATGGAATTGGATACTATTTCTCCGGCCAATCAAATTTTCGAACTTGAAAACCGGCTTCAGGAGACCCGGCTAAAATTGCGGGACCTGGCCACCATGGGGGCCTTAATTACCTCAATTCTTGATATTGAAACAATCCTGTCCGTGGTGATGGAAATGGCCATTCGCACGGTTGAAGGAGAAGTCGGGCTCATTCAATTAAATGTCGATGGGGAACTGGTGACCAAAATTAATTGGGGTGTAGACGACACTCTTACAAAAAATATCATATACAGAGACGGGGAAGATGTGGCCGGATATTGCTTCCGTCGTCAGGCCGGAATCGTGTCCGATACTTTTGAAAAAGTCCCTGAATACGGCGCCATGATTAATTCTATTGTTGCCCTGCCGATCAAGGCTCGGGCCAGATGTCATGGTGTCATCATCATTATTAATAAGACTACGGGGCAGGTCTTCGGGGAAGAAGATAAGGAGAATCTGGAAATTCTGGTGAACTATGCCGCCGTAGCGATAGAAAACTCCTTGCTTCTGAAGGAATCGCTGGAACGGCAGAAAATTCAGCAGGAACTGGTGGTGGCCAGACAGGTTCAGGAGACAATATTGCCGGACAGCGAGATTAAGATAGCCGGGATCAATTTGGGGATGACTTATTGCCCGGCTCGGGAAGTCGGAGGGGATTACTATGATATCCTTAAAATGAGCGATTCCGAGTTTTTTGTGGTAATTGGCGATGTTTCCAACAAAGGAATCCCGGCGGCGATGGTCATGTCGGCGACCGCCGCCATAATAAGATCGCAAGTGACCTGGTCACCGGAAATTAATCCATCACTCCTTATGGGCAGTCTCAACGATATTCTTTGCGATCGGGTTATCAAAAATCGGGATATGTTTGTGACTCTATTTATCGCTCATTTTGACCTTGGCCGCAACAAAATTACTTACTGCAACGCCGGGCATCTGCCCCCTCTGTTTTGGGACGCCGACAAGCGTGAAATCCGGGAACTCCGGCTGGGCGGGACTTTCGTAGGTCAATTTCCTGGGATTTCATATGCCGAAGGTGTTGAAGATATTAAGCCGGGCGACGCTCTGTTCGCCTTTACCGACGGCTTGACCGAGGCGGCCGATAACCGCAACAACCTGTTTGGTCTTAGCCGGGTGAAAGAAGTCTTTCTCACGGAAAAAGGGCTGCCGCCGGGCCGTTTCTGTGAGAGGGTAAAGGAGTGGGTGGATCGGTTTCGAGAAGGTGCCGATGCCGACACTTTTGATGATTTTACACTCCTGGAAATCAAGATTATCCCGGAGAGAGCATGAAAAGGTATCATTTCACATATAGTTCGGAGATGGAATCCGAAGGGCGCATGTATGAAGATGTTCGGAAAATTCTATCCGAAACCGGGCTCGACCGACGGAAAATCAACACCATTATGGTTGCAATTTCCGAGGCCTTTACAAACGCCCTGATTCACGGCAACGAACTCAATCCCGCGAAGTCAATTGAATTGCGGCTGGCGATTAATAATAAGGAAATCTATGCCGATATAATTGACGAGGGAAAGGGTTTTGTCGCCGCGGAACCGGGCCAAGCCGCTCTCGACCTGCTCTCCGAAGGCGGACGAGGGGTCGGTCTGATGCGGACCATGGCAGATGAAATAAGATTTGTCCGCAAGGAACAGGGGGAAGGGATGGTAATTTCCTTAAAGTTCCTGCGAAAAGCCGATGAAAATGACAAGAATAATAAGTCCTATTTGGAGGGTCAAATGGATATACAGAGAACTGACGCCGGGAACGTGATTATCATTAATCTTTCCGGGCGGATGGATCTGAATAACGGCAATCGATTGAAAGATGAAGTCAAGAGTATCCTTATTACAGGAAAGACGTCTATTCATCTCAATTTGAAAAACGTCGAATTTGTCAACAGTTCCGGACTGGGGGCGCTGGTTTCCATTATGAAAGAAGTTCGGATTCATCGCGGGCGCCTGACGCTTTCCGATATGGCCGATTATGTCAGGGAGATCTTTGATATAACCCAGCTTTCGCATATTTTTGAAATCTTTCCTACGGAAGAAGATGCGATGCACTCCTACCAGGCGGTAGTTCCCAATTAATATCAGGGACACCGGATAATAGGGACATCAGGGGCCGAAATGAACAAGAAAAGCATCGTAATCGTTGATGATGAATTATTGATTCGTGACCTGCTCTATGATTTTTTTTCCGAAAGAAACTGGCAGGTTTCGGTCTATGAATCGGCCGACAAATGCCTGGAAGCGCTTCGGAGCCGCAATTACGATATCGCCTTACTCGATATAAAAATGTCCGAAATGGATGGTCTCGCCTTGGCCTCCAAATTGCGAAGCATTTATCCCTCCTTGCCGGTTGTCCTGATGACGGCCTTTCCCAGCGTGGAAAACGCAGTAGAAGGGTTGCGGCTCAAAGTGGATGACTATTTCGTAAAACCGTTCAACATTAACAAATTATATAAGGTCATTGAAGGACTGGTCGAAAAAAGGCCGGTCCCGGCTTCGGCTGCACAGGCCGAGCAGATTTCCCTGTAAATTACAGAATAACGTTTTCATAGTTACTCATCTTTTTCTCATCAGTTTTTTGTTGCCATTCGCGACGATTTTGATAATTTGAGCAGGTAATGGTTGGGGAGAAAAGTCATGGATGATAGCGAGGTGATCGACCTTAAAATGGCCGAGGAGGTCAGCCAATTTACGGAGGCCTATTCCTCGTTCAGTAAAATCGTCAATAAAATCCAGCGGCAATACCTTTCTCTCAAAGAAATCTATGTCCGTCAAAGCGAGGAACTTCAAGCGGTCAACCGCGCCCTTCAGGCGGTCGCTTCCGAAAATCAGGCCGTATCGGAGCTTTTGAACAATATATTGATCGCCCTGACTTCCGGGGTGGTAGCTGTGGACAAGGCGGGCCGAATCACAAATCTCAATCCGGCGGCGAAGAGAATTTTGGGGATTGCGGAGGAATCGGAAAAATACCCCATATCGGATTATTCGAGTTTGATGCGGGCCGTGAAAGGGAATGACAGTGCCGTACGGGAAACGCTGCAAACAGGCTGCCTTATCGACGAGGTGGAAAAAACCATCATCGGCCTTGACGGACGGAAACGAACCCTGACTGTTTCCACCGCACCTTTGACCAATCGCAAGGGGGAGATAATAGGCGTGGTAGAATTATTCCACGACATCACCCGGCTCAAAAACATGGAAGAGCAATTTTCGCGAATGAAGGTTCTGGCCTCATTAGGAGAGATGGCCGCGACAATTGCGCATGAAATTCGTAATCCGCTGGGGGGGATCGGCGGTTTTGCGGCTCTTTTATCCCGCGATCTTTCCGGTGATTCAGAGAAGAAGGCCATGGCGGATAAGGTGGTCGCCGGTGTTGCCAACATTAATAAGATCATTGAGACTCTTTTGGATTTTGCACGCCACGAGGAAATTCACAAGAATAGAGTGAACCTCGAAGAGTATCTTCCGGAAATTCTGGAATCTTTCGACAATGATTACGGAAATGGGCTCAAACGTCCTCTTATAGAGTGGGACGACGCCGGGCATGATAAAACCGTCGTGGAACTGGATACGCACCTGTTTCGACAGGCCCTCTTTAATCTCATAAAGAACGGTTTCGAATCGGGTGAGGATTCGCAAGTGACGGTCCGGGTTTCCCGAACGGAGCCGGGTAAAATGAAGGATGATTTCGGCGACGAATGGGAGCCGGGAAATTCAAATTCCTTAATAAGAATCGATGTAATCGATGACGGGCCGGGGATTGATGAAAATGATATGGATCGGATCTTTTCTCCGTTTTATACGACAAAGCAAAATGGAACTGGGCTGGGGCTCTCCATCGCCTGGAAAATAATCCAGGGGCACGGAGGCGAAATCCGGGTGGAATCGAAAATCGGACAGGGAACAAAATTTTCAATATTTCTGCCAACCCTTAATGGTGCTCAGAGGTAGTGGTTATGAAATTGAATTTATTAGTCGTTGATGATGACAAGCTGGTCAATGAATTCCTTACCGAAACCCTGACCCGAAGCGGGTACCTGGTGGAATCGGTTATGTCGGGGGAAGAGGCGCTGGAGAAAATAGAGAGTCGCGAATATGATATAATGATTTCCGACATTAAGATGAAAGGGATGGACGGCCTTACCCTTCTTAAGCAGGTCAAAGATTCGCACCCCGACCTGGTCGTCATCATGATTACCGCCTTTGGAACGGTCGAGACAGCGGTGACGGCGATGAAATCAGGGGCCTATGATTATCTCTTGAAACCGGTTTCTCCGGACGCCATTGAGATGCTTGTGGAAAGAGTGGCGGAAGTTATTCGTTTAAGGCGCGAAAATCAGATGCTTCGCAACGATTTGGCGGATCGTTTTCAGAACATTGTCGGCAAGTCGAATAAAATGAAGCAGATCTTTGACCTGATACAAACGACGGCTGATGCGCGTTCGACAGTTCTAATCACCGGGGAATCGGGAACCGGCAAAGAGTTGGTGGCCAGAGCGATACATTATGCGTCCTCGCGGCGAGAAAAGCCTTTTATAAAGTTGAACTGCGCCGCTTTGCCCGAGAATCTGGTTGAAGCCGAACTATTCGGATATGAAAAGGGGTCGTTTACAGGCGCGGTGCGTCAGCATAAGGGCCGATTTGAATTGGCTCATACCGGTACTTTGCTGTTGGACGAAATCACCGAGATGCCGATCGGCCTGCAGTCGAAATTACTGCGGGTTTTGCAGGAAAGGGAATTTGAACGAATCGGGTCGGGAAATTCCATCGAGGTCGACGTCCGGATAATCGCCACCTCCAATCGCGATTTAAAGAGCGCCATGGAGGAAAAGAAGTTCCGGGAGGATTTGTATTATCGACTTAATGTCATCCCGGTCCATATTATTCCGCTCCGGGAAAGACTGGAGGATCTGCCTCTATTGGTGAATCATTTCATCGAGAAATACAATGGCGAAAACAACAAAAAGGTCGACGGCATAGATGAGAATGTGCTCTCTCTATTCATGAAATATCACTGGCCCGGAAATGTTCGCGAACTGGAAAATTATATGGAGCGAGCGGTGGTAACAACGCGCGGGGCCGTCTTAACCCAGCAGGACTTTCCGAAAGAACTCGTTTTGGGAAAATTGGCCGGCGCGGCCGGGCTGAATCCGGACATGACACTGGCCGAAGGCGAGAAATTTCTGATTTTGAAAGCGCTCCAGCGTTTTGACGGCAATAAGACCAAAGCCGCCGAGGCTCTCGATATAACTCCCCGAACCATCCGCAATAAACTGGCGGAATATAATATCGAGACTCAAGATAGCGACTGATCAAAAATTAAGCATTTTCTTTCCGAAATCGGTTCATAAACCATCATAATTGCCGATATCTCTATTGATTGGGCGGAAGCAGCCATTTTAAACATATAATTTTGGCCGCGGCGCCTGCATACTGGGAATTATATGGATATAGCAACCATTGGCGGTTTATTTTTGGGAGTCGGGGCGGTTCTTATTTCATTTATAATGGAAGGGGGCCAGCTGAGTATGATCGTCCAGCCGCCGGCCATGCTTTTGGTCATTGGTGGCACGATCGGCGCATCGATTGTGACCACTTCATACAAGACCATCATGAACATTCCCAAATACCTTCGTCTGGCCTTTCTGGCCAAACCGGCCAATCCGCTTCGGACAATCGACACCATCGTTACCATGTCGGAGAAGGCCCGCCGCGAAGGAATTCTTGGGCTGGAAGAGAATCTTAAGAGCATAAGAGACCCGTTTTTCAGGAAGGCGATTCAATTGGTCATTGACGGAACGGAAATTACGGTGCTGAAAACCATACTTGAAACGGAAATCGCCTATATTGAAGATCGCCATAAACGGGGCATTCTATTTTTTCAAAAACTGGGGGGATTTTCTCCCACTCTTGGTATTATCGGGACCGTTTTGGGCCTCATTCATACTTTAAGCAATACCGGCGAAGCGGACCGGATGGCGGAAGCAATCGCCGGCGCCTTTATTGCGACTCTCTGGGGTGTGGCGCTTGCCAATCTTTGCTATCTGCCGATCAGCGATAAGTTGAAAATGCGCCACGAAGAGGAACTGGCGACTTTGGATTTGATCATGGAGGGTGTCATCTCCATTCAATCGGGTGACAATCCCCGGGTGGTCCGAACCAAACTTCTTTCCTTCATCGCTCCGAGGTTACGCGGGGCCGAGGTGTAAGCCCCTATGGCTCGCCGCAAGAAACACGACGATCACGAAAATCTGGAACGGTGGCTTCTGACCTACGCCGATTTGATTACCCTACTTCTCGCTTTCTTCATTGTGATGTATTCCATGTCCAAAGTTGATGCCAAGAAATTCGGCCGCATGGCCGAAGCCCTATCGGGCGCGCTTAAGGGCGGCACCGTGGTCATTCGGAAAGGTGATCAACCCGGCGTCGTGCCCGGCTCGGGAGTCCTTCAGATCGGAAATCTGAAGACGCTCGGGGAGGAAGTGCAAAAGAATCTCAATAAAAGCGGTTTCGGAAAGCTGGTAAATATCGAAAATAGTGAAAGAGGGCTGGTAATACATATTATGGAATCGGCTCTTTTCAGAGAGGGTTCGGCGGATCTGGAACCGAAAGCCCGGGAAATTCTTGATATGGTGGCGCAGAGTATTAAAGGCATGCCGAATCATATTCGCATAGAGGGTCATACCGATAATAAACCGATCAGGACATCTCGCTATCCGTCTAATTGGGAACTCTCCTCGGCTCGCGCCACCGAAGTCGTCCGTTATTTGACCGACAATCACGATATCGGCCCGACTCAGATTTCAGCTCTGGGTTATGGAGAGTATCGACCCATATCGCCAAATAACAGTGACGAAAATCGCGCCCGCAACCGCCGTGTTGATATTGTCGTACTGACCATGGAAATGACCCAGAGCGAGCCGACCTCAGATTTCTATACACCATAATCAATCCGGAAATATTTTCTTATCGGCCAAGAATTAATTACCGAGACCGCCTATCCCATTCCGGTTCGGCCATTATGTATCGTGTTGACTTTCTTCGACTTACACAATACGAAACTTTTGGCATTGGCCTTGCTTTGGAGATAAGCGGATAATGGTATGTCTGATATATTGAAAAAGGCAGTTTTTGAAAAGAGTGGAATTCCGCTGATGCAGAAATTCCTGGATATGGCATCGGTTCGCCACAAACTGATTTCCAGCAATATTGCCAATATCTCCACGCCGGGGTATGAGAGCAAGGACATTAATTTTGAGGGGGAATTAAAGAAGGCGGTCGATGATCGAAGACATATTCAGGGGGTGGTCACCAATCCGGCCCATATTCCGCTGGGCCAGAATCGGGACAGTGGGCCCGAAATCAAAGTCAATCATGCCAAAGAAGGCAACGGCATAAATAATGTGGATGCCGATAAGGAGATGGCCAACCTGGCTACGAATCAAATTTATTACAGCATCGGCGCCACCCTGCTTCAAAAGAAATTCGAGGGCCTGCGGACGGCCATTAAGAGCAAATAGGTGATATATGTCAGGAATATTCAGTTCTATTGAGATTTCCGGAACCGGGCTTTCGCTGCAGCGGAAAAAGATGGATGTAGTGGCGGAGAATATTGCCAATGCCGAAACGACTCGGACCGAAAAGGGCGGTCCATATCGCCGCAAAAGGGTAATGGTTTCGGCCTCTGAAGATGAGGTTCCCTTCCGGAATGTTATGAATGATATGAAGACCAAATTGGCCCAAACCGATTCTCGACATCTTCCCGGGAGCCCCATTGTATCCAAAGAAGACCTGGAAGTTTCCAAAGTAGAGGGTAAGCAAGTCGAAGATCCGGCCTCAAATTACAGGCTGGTTTATGATCCGGGACATCCCGATGCCGACGAGAAGGGATTTGTCAAGATGCCGGATGTCGAAATCGTGAATGAGATGGTGGATATGATTGCCGCATCGCGTGGCTATGAAGCCAATACGACGGCGATCCTGTCGGCCAAAGAAATGGCGAAAAATGCTCTCAATATATAGGAGGTTGGTGAGAGATGAAAATTAACGCAACGGGAATTGATGCTTATCGCAATATTTTGAGCGATAACCAGGTCGGCCGCAAGCAGGTCGGACCTGAAAACAAAATCGAACAGAGCGGGAAAGTACAAATACCGGTTCAAGACAAGGCCCCCGGTTCCAAATTGGGGGTCAATTTGAAAAGCGGGAGTTTTGCCGATATGCTTTCGCCGGAAGAGAAACAGGCCCTGGAAATGATTTTTGAGAAATTCCGTGGTGCCGAAGGACGATCTTACGAAGAGAACGGGGCGAGCGACAAACCTCGCCTGGGTAATATAGTCGATATCAAGTTATGAGTAATACTGTCGGTCAAGTGACCCGGCTGGTTCCGGGTCTGCAGAAGGGAATTGAGAAGAGCGGTGCGGTTACCGGCGATGAGGGCGGAGCCAATTTCACGGAAATGTTCGGCAAGATGCTGAATTCCGTGAATAATCTTCAGACGGAAGCGGCCCGCGCTCAGCAATTGGCCGCGACCGGCGAGGCGGCCGACCTTCATCAGGTAATGATTGCGGTCGAAGAAGCGGGCATCTCCATGGACCTTCTTCTGGAAATCCGCAATAAACTGGTGGATGCCTATCAGACCCTGGTCCGCATGCCGATGTAGGAAAATAATTCGGTTTTTTGCAGTCTGCCATTGGATCGGCAGGCGCCCATAAATAGGATTTGAAATGGAATACTTCAAACAGCTATTCAAAAATCTGTCTGGTTCGGCGCGCGCCATGTCGCCGAGTCAGGCCATGCTTCTTATCGCCATTGTCGCGGGATTTATTGTCGGCGGTGTGGTTGTCGCCAATTGGGTAAAAAGCGTCAATTATGCCGTTTTATATTCCAATCTGGAACCGGCCGAAGCCGGCGATGTTGTCAATCAACTGACTGAACAGAATGTCACTTATAAGCTGAGCGATAACGGTACGACCATAATGGTGCCGGCCGGGGATGTCTATAAAGTCAGGATAAATCTGGCGTCGCAGGGCCTGCCCAAGTCAGGAAATGTCGGTTATGCCATTTTCGATAAATCCAATCTCGGCATGACCGAGTTTCTTCAAAATTTAAACTTCCGACGCGCCCTCGAAGGCGAGCTGATGAAGACTATCATGCAACTGTCCGGGGTGGAAGCGGCGCGGGTTCATATTGTCATGCCAAAAGATCGTCTGTTCAAGGAAGATCAGAAAGAAGCGACTGCTTCAGTGGTATTGAAGCTTCGCCACAACGGCGGGCTGGCCAAATCGCAGCTGGCCGGTATAACTCATCTCGTATCTTCCTCTGTCGAAGGCTTAAAACCGGAAAACATATCGATTTTGGACTATGACGGCAATCTCCTTTCTTCGGCCACAGCCTCCGACCCGCTGGCGGGATTGAGTTCGTCGCAGTTGGAAGTTCGCCAAAATGTCGAGCAGTATCTGGAGCGTAAAGCCCAATCAATGCTGGACGGCGTGATCGGGAGCGGGAAATCGGTAGTCCGGGTGACGGCTGAACTCGATTTTCAGCAAGTCGAAAAAACCAATGAATTATACGACCCCAATTCAGCCGTAATACGGAGTCAGGAGACAACCAATTCGACCAAGACGGCTACCGATAAGCAGGAACAGGCCGCCGAGACCAGGGATGATAATAAGACCGAAACGGCGGTGACCAATTATGAAATCAACAAGACGGTTGAACATATAATCAATTCCATCGGAAATATTAAGAGACTTTCCATAGCGGTTCTTCTTGACGGCGTGCATAAGAAAGGGTCGGGTGGAGTCGGGGCAGAGGCCCAGGAAGTCTATGAACCCCGGCCGCAGGAAGAAATTGATCGCATTACCGCTATCATTAAGAATTCCGTCGGGTATGACACTCAACGCAACGACCAAATCGAAGTGGTTAACTTGCCCTTCGATAGAACCTCGATAGAATTTGAACAGGAGAAACTTGATAAAATAGTCCAGCAGGAATTTTATGTCGATATCGGGAAAAAGGTCCTTTTGATACTCGGCGCTCTTCTGATTCTCCTGTACTTAAGAAAAAAGTTAAAAAAGTTTTTCACTTCTCTGGGAAGAATTATGCCCGCTCCGCCGCAGCGTCCCGCTTCATCCGGCCTATCCGCCTATCAAATGCCCGGCGAGTCCGAAGAAGATCTGCCCCCGATCGTGCCGGAAAACAGGAAACCGAAACTGGTGGATCAGATGCAGGTGGCGGCGAAAGGGCGGCCCGAAGAAATCGCCAAAGTCATAAAAACCATGATGATTGAGTGAGGGCCGGGATTATGAACTATGAAGATCTGAATCCGACGCAAAAAGCGGCCATCGCTCTGGTGGCCTTCGGGACCGAAGTCTCGGCCCAGGTTCTCAAAGGAATGTCCGAGAATGAAATCGAAAGGCTCACCGTGGAGATTGCCAATCTCCGGGATGTTCCTCCGGCGGTCGAAGAGAAAGTGGTTAACGAATGCTACCAGATTTTTATGGCCCGGCAATATATTTCGCAGGGAGGTGTCGATTTTGCCCGGGAAATTCTCGAAAAAGCCGTGGGCAACTCCAAGGCCAACGAAATCTTATCGCGCCTGGAATCTTCATTCCGGACCTCCGGCTTCAATCTGCTTAAAAATATCGACTCGCGACAATTGATCGGTTTTATCCAGAACGAACATCCGCAGACCATAGCCCTGATTCTCTCACAATTGACACCCCAGCAGGCGGCCGCCGTACTATCTGAATTGCCGGCCGAATTGCAGGCCGAAGTGGCTCTGCGAATAGCAACTATGGAAAAAATATCGCCGGATATTTTGAAGGAAATCGAAGCGACACTGGAGGCGCATTTTCAGGCTTCGGCCGAAGGGGATCTCTCTGTGTCCGGAGGGGCGAAAACCATGGCTGAAATTCTCAACTTAATCGAAAGCGCCGCGGAGAAAAATATCCTGCAGTCTCTGGAAGCCGAAAACGCCGACCTGGCGGCTGAAATCAAGAACATGATGTTTGTCTTTGACGATCTGATATTGCTTGACGATCGCTCGATTCAACGTCTGCTGAAGGAAGTCGAAACAAAGGATCTTTCGGTGGCCCTGAAAGCGGCAGCGGAAGAGGTAAAAAGCAAGATATACGCCAATGTATCGGAACGCGTGGCGGTCATGATCAAGGAAGAGATGGAATTTATGGGGCCGATGCGTCTGTCGGATGTTGAGGCCGCCCAGCAGAGAATTGTGGAAGCGGTCAGAAAACTCGAAGAGGACGGGCAGATCGTGATTTCCGGCCGCGGCGGCAAGGAGGACATAATTGTCTAAACTGCTGCACCGTCCGATCCTCACAGATAAAGTCATTATCGGTGAATATCGGTCGGACCTGGAAGCGGACCGTCTGGCCGAATCCCGCCTGGCGGCCAAATTCGCGGATATCAATGTTATTACTTCTATTGAAGGGCGGAAATTGATCCCTATTCAGGAAATCATAAAAATCGAGTCCCGCCTTGAAAATGAAAAAAATTCGGAATATCAGAGAGGCTACGACGAAGGGATGACGCACGGCATCGCCAGGGGACATGCCGAAGCGCAGAAGGTCATAGATAATTTCGCCGGGGCCATTAAAGACGCCATCAAGCAGAGAGAAGTACTTTATAATGACGCCAGAGCCAAGATTCTTCAACTCGTCATCAGTATCGCCCGCAAAGTTACGTTTGATTCGGCGCGACTCGATCCCGAGGTCACGGCCGGAATCATAGACGGTACAATCAGAAAACTGGTGGATAAATCCAGAATAAAAGTGAAGGTCCATCCCGATCACCTTCCGCTGATTGAACAGCAAATAGAGCGTTTTAAAGGGGATTCGACGGCGATCAAAGATATCGCCATTGAGCCCGACGCTCGCGTCCGCAACGGCGGGTGTTTTATCGAAACCCCTACGGGCGATGTCGACGCCAGAGTCGATTCCCAACTGGAGATTATTGGCGAAGCTCTGGGTGAAGTTGAGGGCGAGCCTTGAAAGCGGTTCCGTATCAATTCTACTCCGACCGAATCGACCGCACCAGCACGATAAAGCAATCGGGAAAAGTAGTGCAGGTAATCGGTCTGGTCGTAGAGTCAGTCGGGCCGGCGGTTTCGGTCGGTGACCTCTGTCAAATTGAGAATCCCGAGAGCGGCGAAAAAATAAAGGCGGAAGTGGTTGGTTTTCGTGACAACCGCATTCTATTGATGCCCCTCGGTCCGATTTCCGGAATAACTCCCGGTTCAATCGTTATTTCCACGGGAGAGCAGCTTCGCGTGGCGGTGGGGGAGGAGTTAATCGGCCGGGTTCTCGGCGGCCTCGGCCAGCCGATCGACAATCTCGGACCGCTAATGTGCCGTCAATACCGCGTCGTCGAAAGTCCGCCAATTCCGGCCCTCAAGAGAAGACGAATAAAAGAGCCGATTAGAACCGGCATAAAAATCATAGATATAATGGCCTCCTGCGGGCAGGGACAAAGAATGGGAATATTCGCCGGCTCCGGCGTGGGCAAATCAGTTCTTATGGGCATGATAGCCCGAGGATCTTCGGCCGATGTCAATATCATCGCCTTGGTCGGGGAACGGGGGCGCGAAGTGAGAGAATTCATTGAGAAGGATCTGGGGACTGCAGGTTTGAAACGATCGGTGGTTGTCGCGGTAACATCGGACCAGCCGGCCCTGATTAGAATAAAAGGGGCACATCTGGCGACGGCCATAGCCGAATATTTCCGCGATCAAGGGAAAAATGTCATGCTTTTAATGGATTCAATTACCCGAATCGCCATTGCACAACGCGAAGTCGGGCTGGCGGTCGGCGAGCCGCCGGCGACAAAAGGCTTTACACCATCGGTTTTCGCCTCTTTGCCCAGACTGCTGGAGCGGGCCGGAAACAATGACAAAGGTTCGATTACCGGATTATACACTGTCCTGGTAGAAGGGGACGACTTCAATGAACCGATCTCCGATGCCGTCCGGTCGATTCTGGACGGGCATGTCGGGTTATCGCGAAAATTGGCCTCACTAAATCAATATCCGGCGGTAGACATCCTGGATTCCATTAGCCGGCTCATGATAGATGTAACATCGCCGGAACATCAAGCGCTGGCGGCCCGGGTACGGAAGATTGTGGCCGTGTATCGAGAAGCGGAGGATCTGATAAATATCGGGGCCTATGTGAAAGGCTCCTCACCCGATATCGATTATGCCATCTCCAAAATCGGCGATATCAATCGCTTCTTTTTCCAGAGAATCGAGGAGCATTCAAATTTCGACGACGCCCTGAAGCAGTTGGCAGAGATTGTGGGCGAAAATTCTTCTACCGGTAACAATAATGAAAAAGTTCCGCTTTCGGCTGGAAAGAGTTCTTCAAATTAAGGCCCATCACGAGAGGGATAAGCAGAAATTCCTGGCTCTGGCGTCGCACCGCGTGATGCAACAGGAGCAATTGCTTGATAACCTGATATTCAGCCGGACTGAAACCCAGGAGAGGCAAAGGAATTTTCTTGAAGGGAAAATCGAGCCCCAGGTCCTTTCCGGGTATTCGCGATACTATATGATTCTCAATAAGAACGAACTGGCCGGGAAAGAAGTCTTGAAAGCGTACCTGGCCGATCGGGAAAAAAAGCGTTTGGAACTGGTCGAAGCGACGAAGCAGAAAAAAATATACGAGAAATTGAGAGAACGGAAACGGGCCGCGCACCTGAAAAACGCCGAATTGACAATGCAGAAAGAACAGGACGAACTGGCCTCGAATCTTTTCAATTACAAAAAAGGCTCGCGGGGATACCGCAAGCCTTCTGAATGATAGATTTTAATCCTGCAAAAAAGGTCTCATTTGAGCAGCATCATGCTACGGCTTTGTTCGAATTCTCCCGCCCGCAGGCGATAGAAATAGACACCCGAGCCGAGTTGCTTGTTATCATCTCCTTTTCCATCAAAAGTTATATCGTAAGAACCGGCAGTCATCTCCCGGTTGATTAAGGTACGGATTTTTTGCCCCAGGATATTAAAGATTTCCAGCTTGACTTGCGATGTCTGGGGAAGGTCGAATTTTATCGCTGTCGAGGGATTGAACGGATTGGGATAATTCTGCGCCAGTGCATATTTGGTCGGGATAACGGGGCTCTTTCTTTCTTCGACGGCGGTTCCCGATTTGATGTCGACATATCCTTCCCGGAAATACGGCGCAAAGGTCAGTCCGCCCCCGGTAGTGAATTCTAGCGGGATGGTCCCGAGAAAACTGGCCGAATCGATTATGACCCTTTCCTCGGGAGCATTATTATTCACAGTGAAAACAAGGGTGGCGAGGGGGCCGGCCCCGACCGGTAAGGATGCGGAGGAGAATGATAATGAGACCAGAACTTGCCGATCGGCCGGATTCTGACTGACCGTCCGGCTCGAAGCCAGAACGCCGCGAGTCCCCGCGTATGATACGGAATCGAATATTAAATCGGCTGAGGAGTAAGTCAGGGCGAGATCTATTTTTGATATATCCTCAGAATTATATCCATAAATATTCACGGCGGCGGTCTTTCCGGTTCGGGCTGTCAGTGTATCTATCCAGATGGAGTCATTACTCGGCGGCGGTTCGGAGACTGTAATATACCCTTTTACAATCTTCGGATCAATTGAATAACCCTCCGAGTCAATTAGAAATGTTCTTGAGGCCGGCGCCCAATAGGTAGTATCGATAACAAAGGTATTTCCGGCCGCGGCCCGACTGACGGAAAAATAGAGATTGCAAAATAAGCCTGTGCCGACCGGAATAAATCCCGTGTTATCCGGCACAAGCAAATCAAACAGGCCGGCACCGGAGCGGGAAATCAGGTCGCCTGAAGGAATATAACTGAGCCGTCCTCCGGCCAGCGAGAATGAATCCAGCGTTATCAATTCGGAGTCGTGTCGTATCGTCAACTCCAGACCGCTTAACGGCTCATCGTTAAAGAAATAGACCGGAAGTATGGCTGTGCCGCCCAGATAAGCCGATACTGAATCTATTCTCACCGTATCGGGGATGCCCGGATCGGGGAATGCCGGGGCCGTAATTATCAAACATAATAATAGAAGACCGGATAATTTTCTCATAATTCCATATCCCATATTAAGTGCGTCAAGCATTAGAGCAAAAGCAATGCAAATCAATAAACTTTCTGGCGGGCTCTGAAGGAAGTCATAAACAACGAAGTAACTATAACTATTACAATATAATGGCGGGCAGGCGGGAGGACAAGCGAATTTTAGCGGTTTTCCAATTATGAAAATCTTTGCACAATTTATTTGTCTGGACCTATCACTTGAAGATTCAATAAAGGTCATCCAATAAATCAGATTAGAATTTCTCATAAAGGGAAAACGAGGATGGGAATCAGGGAATTTTTTTCCGGAATTCCATTGATTTCGATCTGTCGCGATGTCGCGCCAAAATTCATATCGACCTCGTATTTAACTGTCTGGCAATCTGTTATATCGCGACAACCGGGCGTCGATAGATGGCGGCACAAGCCTTGCTTAAGATATTCCTGGAGAAATACCATTTATGATAAAAGGACTATATCGTTCCGCGTCCGGCATGTTGCCGCGAATAAAGGAACAAGAGATTACGGCCAATAATCTGGCTAATGCTTCGGCGCCCGGTTTCAAACGTGATATGGTTTTTACGAAGGAATTATCGCGCGCTCAGGCCAAACTGGTTCCCAAAAAATCCGATTGGGAAACGCCCATGATTGATCAGGTCTATACCGATTATGATCAGGGGTCGCTGGATCAAACCGGCAATCCGCTTGACGTAGCATTGGAGGGCGCGGGATTTTTCGTGGCGGAGTCAGCCGAAGGAAATACTGTTCTGACACGAGCCGGTTCGTTTATGATCAGCCCCGATGGTTATCTGGTCGATCCGAATGGCAATCGTCTGCTCGGCGACAGCGGCCCGATAGGTGTGGGAGAGGGGACAGTTTCGATTGCCGAAAACGGGCAGGTACAGGTTGATGATGCACAGATCGGGACGCTGCAGGTGGTTGATGTCGCGGACAAATCATCGCTGGTAAAAATCGGGGATAATGCTTTTGAGGTTCCCCAGGGGATCGACTTGCCCCGGGCAATGAATTTTCTCATCAAACAGGGATATCTCGAATCATCCAATGTCAATGTGGTCAAGGAAATGGTCGATATGATCGTGTCGTTCCGCAATTTCGAGGCCGACGCTCAGGCGGTTAAGGCCCAGGATGATTCGCTGGATAAATTGATCAATAATGTCGGCCGGGTCCGTTAGAGCGAAAAATAGGAGATAAGATTATGATAAAAGCAATGCGCAGTGCCTCCTCCGGTATGCTGGCACAGCAGATGAATGTCGATAATATTGCCAATAACCTGGCCAATGTGAACACCACCGGCTATAAGAGAAGTCGGGTCGAATTTCAAGATGTTCTGTATCAAAATCTCCGCCGCGCCGGAACCGCTACGTCTCTGGGGACCTCGGCCCCGACCAATCTGGATGTCGGCTACGGAACCCGGGCTGTCTCAACCGTCCGCGAGTTTTCTACCGGCGACTTGACTCAGACCGGCAACGCTCTTGATCTCGCCATCGAAGGGAACGGATTTTTCCAGATATCCATGCCCGATGGGACAACTTCCTATACCCGTGACGGGGCCCTCAAAGTTTCGGCTGAGGGTCGGGTGGTGACATCCGATGGTTTCTTTTTGTACCCGGAAATCACTATCCCGGATAACGCCGAATCGATCTCGGTCAGTATGGATGGCGATGTCTCGGTGAAGCTGGTCGGAAATGACGAACCGCAGTCCATTGGCCGACTCGAATTGGCGAAATTTATAAATCCGGCCGGGCTATCCGCGGTGGGACATAATCTGTACAACCAGACGCTGGCGTCTGGCGCGCCGATTCTCGCCGGCCCAACCGAAGAGGGAATGGGGAAAATCGATCAGGGATATCTGGAAATATCAAATGTCCGGGTGGTCGACGAAATGGTCAACATGATTGTCGCCCAGCGGGCCTATGAACTGAACTCCAAAGTCATCCAAACCAGCGAGGATATGACGCAGATCGTCAATAATCTGAAAAGATAGGAACTGAAATTATGATAAAAGGCAAATGGATTTGTCTTTTCCTGACATTGATTGTGTCATTTGCAGTATCGGCTGTGACCGCATCCGAATTGACCGAAAAAGAGCTGATAAACAAAGTAATCGTCTTATATCAACTCGACACCGGGAACATAGCGATATCCGTCCGGAGGATGCCGAATATTCCTCAGGCTTCCGATTATGATAGTGTTGCAATCAAACTTTCCGCCAATTTGCCGTCAAATGATCTGACCACAATTCCGGTTATCTTTCTGCGCCGCGGG
Organism: Candidatus Zixiibacteriota bacterium; assembly: GCA_900498245.1. Taxonomy (NCBI): domain Bacteria; kingdom Pseudomonadati; phylum Candidatus Zixiibacteriota; species Candidatus Zixiibacteriota bacterium. Next base: position 2,074,379 of record LS998015.1, on the reverse strand, counting down.
GAACCAATCCTGGAAAGCCGAATGCAGTTAAAAATTACTCGATTTGATAATGTACTGGTGGCGACAAGCGACATCAGGCGCAATGAAAATATCACCGATCAAAATTGCCGCCTGGAACGGGCCGACATCACGGGGCTGACGGAGGTGCCTTTATCCGATATTTCGCAACTGCCAGGCAAGTGGTCGAAAAGATATATCAGGAAGGGGCAAATATTGACTTCGGGCATGGTAGAAGAAATCCCTACCGTTCTAAGCGGGCAACCTATAAGCATTTTATATAGGTCGTCGACTTTTGAAATCTCGGCCCGTGGCAAGGCCCTGCAATCGGGATATTCGGGCGAAAAAATCAGAGTTCAAAATATACAGTCGAATAAAATAATATCCGGCACGGTGGTCGATGACAGGACGGTGTCGGTGGAAGGTTTATGAGGTAGTAACAATGAAGATATTGAAGATATTGCTGTTTATAATAATTCTGCTGCTCTTGCCGTTTTCATTACGTGTCTGGTCGGGAGACTTCGGGCAGGGAACATCATTATATACCGACATCAAGGCCCATAAGGTCGGGGATATTTTGACCGTGCTGGTATATGAGGTGTCAGATGCGTCCAGCCAGACCCAAACCAAGGCCGAAAAAACCGGTTCATTCAGTACCGACGGCGGCCCCGGGGCAGGAAAACTTGATTTCATTCCTTTTTTCAGCGTCAGCCACGAAAATAAAAATTCCTACGACGGTAAGGGGCAGAATACCCGTAACCAAAGTCTGCGTGGCAAAATAACGGTAACCGTTGTCGGTGTGAAAGAAAATGGGGATCTGATAATTAAGGGAAGCCGGACGGTCGGAATTTCCAAAGATAAAGAGACGATGACCTTGACCGGAGTGGTTCGTCCCCGCGATGTGACCGGCGCCAATACCATCGATTCCTATCTTATCGCCGACGCCGATATCACTTATACCGGGAAAGGCTCAACTAACAGCGCCAGCCGGCCGGGCTTCATCATGCGGTTTCTCAACTGGCTGTTTTAGGAGCAAAAATGAATAGTCTAATTTGTACCAGAATATCGATACCGTCTTTTCTAATCGCGGCGGTCGCCTTAATGATCCTCGCCATGGCGCCGCCGGCGGAGTCCTCGACGCGCATAAAGGACATCACCCGCTTACAGAGCGAAAATGAAGCTGATTTGCTCGGCTATGGTCTGATAATTGGTCTTGATGGAACCGGCGACGGCAAGGGAACCCAGTTCACCACTCAATCGCTGGCTAATTTGATGCACCGGATGGGAATGACGGTTGATCCGGAAAAATTGAAGGTGAAAAATGTCGCCGCCGTGATTGTGACGGGAAAAATTACCTCGAATAACAGAATCGGGGATAGAATCGATGTGACCGTCTCATCGGTCGGTGATGCTTCCTCTTTGCAGGGAGGGTTGCTTCTGATGACGCAATTGTCATCGGCCAGCGGCGATGTATATGCCAATGCTCAGGGACCGGTATCGATCGGCGGTTTCAACGTGCAGGTCGAAGACGGCAACAAGATCATTAATAATTACACCCTTGTCGGGAGAGTACCTGGAGGCGGTGTGATCGTAAACACCATTGCGCCCAAATCCGACCAGAATAGTTTCGTATTGGCCCTGCAATCACCTGATTTCACAACCGCAGCCCGGATCGCGGAAAAAATAAATAAGAAATATGGACTGATAGCCTTCGTCGATAACGCCGCCACGATTCGCCTCAATGTTCCCGACTCTTTCCAGTATGCCAACGAGAAAGTGCATCTCATTGCCGATATCGACAGCATGCAGATTGATCCGGATCAGGTGGCGCGAGTAGTTATCAACGAAAGAACCGGAACTATAGTGGCGGGAGGAAACGTGACGATCGCCCCCGTCGCTATCGCTCATGGGAACATTACGGTCAATATAAAATCAACGCCCGTGATATCACAACCGGAGCCTTTTTCCAAAGGGGAAACGGTGGTGATGCCGGAATATCAGATATCCGTTAACTCCGAAAAGGCACGCGTCATAAATCTGGCTGAGGCCGTTTCACTGGCCGATGTCGCCTCGGCGCTCAATCAAATTGGTGCCGCCCCGCGTGACATTATTGCCATTTTCGAATCGCTCAAACAGGCGGGAGCCCTCCGCGCAGAACTGGTAATAATATAAGACCATGGATTTGACCGTTACAACAAATAAGCATATCCGCTCCGGAACCGGGCAGGGTATTCCTCTCAAAAGAATCGATGACCTGAATGCCCAGAAGAAGAAACTGGCCGAGGCTTCAAAAGGCCTGGAGTCTTTTTTCCTCTATTATGTTTTGAAAGCGATGCGCAAGACTGTGCCGGAAAATGGAGGCGCCGCTGAAATGGGACTGGGCGCCGGTATCGGTAAAGATGTCTATACTCAGATTTTTGATGAAGAACTGGCCAAAAAGATGGCGGGGAACGGTGATCGAAGTATCGCCAGCATGCTCTATCGTTCTTTAGAGCGGGTCCTGGAGAAGCAAAATGGGGTGGCTCCGGTTTCGGACGGTATTAAGGACGTCTTTCCCAAGGCAAATTATATAAAGATTCAGAGTGATACCGGGAAAGCGATCAAAATTGAAAAGCAGGAATTATCCTCTGATGAGAGCCGTTCGAAAAACCCAAATCTCATAAATCATGACACCGCCGCATTGTCTCAAAAGGCCGCCGTAAATAATTCCCAACAAGTCAATAGCGCAGATTCCGAAAAAACCGCCGGCAATAAAACGGGTCCAATTTCTGTCGAAAAGAATCAGGCCGCCGTCCCGGCAAAACCTATTGCCAGTAGTTATAAAGAAATAATTCAGAACGCCTCGGAGAGGTACCGACTCAACCCGGCCCTTCTGGAATCGATTATCAGCACGGAGTCAAATGGTAATCCGCGGGCGGTTTCTCCAGCTGGCGCCAAAGGTTTGATGCAATTGGCCGATACCACCGCTTCGGATATGGGCGTGAAGGATGTTTTTGACCCGGAGGAGAATATACACGGGGGCGCCAGGTATCTGCGGCAATTAATCGACCGTTTCCAGGACATCAAGAAGGCCCTGGCGGCCTATAATGCGGGCCCCGAAAAGGTGGCCCGTTATGAGGGGATTCCGCCATACCGTGAAACCAGAAATTATGTCAAAACCATTATCGACAGTCTACCGCAGGGGACAACCTATTATGAATAAACCAGGGGACTAAAGAGATTTATCATTATGCCGAAAGAATTTACAGATAAGAGTTCAAATTCTGAACTGGTGCAGGATCTGATTGAGATTCTCAAAAAGGAGGCGTCCCTTTTTGAAACATTCCTGGAATTGCTCGAACAACAGCAGGAGGCGCTGGTCCGGAACGATTTGACGGCCATTAATAATGTCACGGAACGACAGAGGGAGAAAATAATCGAAGCGGGGATACTCTCGAGGAAACGGGAAATGATAGTCGGGCTCATTGCCGACGATTATGATTCCCGCGGAAATTTGACGGTATCGCGGTTGGTAGAAATAGCGACCTCGGGGCAGGCGGAAATCCTGACTCGGCTCCGCGAAACGATATTGGAACTGAATGATAGGATCGCGAAGATGCGATCGCAGAATGAATTTCTGATTGATCGCTCCCGCGAAATAATTATGAAGACCATGGAATTACTGGCGCGCCTCAAGACACCCGATGACGGTTACCGCAATCGCGGCGAGAGCAGCCCGTCTCAGACCAATCTGGCGCTGGACAGGAGGGTATAATGGCAGGATTGTTCGATGCTCTGGAGATGGGAAAAAGGGCCCTGGCAACTCAACAACTCTGGCTGAATACGATCGGACACAATATTTCCAATGTCGAATCGCCCGGTTACACCCGTCAGCGGGTATTAACCAATACCTCTCCCGCCATAAGCACCCCGGCCGGTTTGGTCGGGACCGGCGTCAACGCCACCAACATTCTGCAGATTCGTGATCTGTTTCTAAATCAACAGTATCGGGAAGAAAATAAATCCCTCGGCCAATGGACCACTCTGGATAAAACTCTCAATCAAATTCAGGCCCTCTTCTCCGAGCCGAATACCGATTCTCTGAGCGATTTGCTTGATAAGTTTTGGAGCAGTTGGTCGGATTTGGCCAACAACCCGGAATCGGTCTCCGCCCGCAGTGCTCTCAAGGAACAAACCAATTTATTGACCAATAGTTTTCATCGTATATACGCCCAATTATCCGACATGAGAAATTCCGTGGATAGTGACGTCCAGCTCACGGTCGATAAGGTCAACAGCATTGCGTCGGAAATCGGAAATTTAAACGAGCAAATTGCGCGTCTCGAGTTGGGCGGTCAAAAGGCCAATGACTTGCGTGACCGCAGGGATTATCTGATCGACCAACTGTCTCAATATGTCGATGTCAATTCGGTCGAGCAAAAGAATAATATGATGACCGTTTATATCGGAGCGCTGGCGATAGTCGATGGAACATCATCATTCAAATTGGGCACCAAGAAGGTCGGTGTGGAGAATGCCACCAGCTATGATATAGTCTGGGCGGGCACCTCCAAGACCATAAAAAACCTTAACGGGGAATTGAAAGGCCTGGTTGAGACCCGAGACAATTTGATTCCCAAGTATCAGAATTATCTGGATAGTCTGGCGGAGTCGCTGGTGTCACAGGTAAACGCCGTCCACCAGACCGGTTACGGTCTGGACGGCTCTACGGGCTTGGGTTTTTTCAATCCGCTCAATTCCAATGCCGCCACCATTTCTCTGAATGACCTCATAGCCAATGACGTCAACAGGATTGCCGCTTCGCAATCCGGCGAAGTGGGCGATAATGTCATTGCCCTGGCGATCGCCGATTTGAGAAGTGCCGCTGCCATGATGCGGGGGACGGCCTCATTCAGCGAATTTTACAACTCCATGATCGGGGAAATCGGGACAGAGACTAATAAAGCCGGAAATTTGAAAGATAACTACGGACTGCTGGTGCAGCAGCTGGATAATAGCCGCCAGTCGGTCCAGGGAGTATCACTTGACGAAGAGATGGCTCAAATGGTGAAATATCAGCATGCGTTCGACGCCGCTTCACGAGTCATCACAACCATGGATCAGGCGCTGGAGACTGTGATCAAGGGAATGGGAATAGTCGGCCGGTAGCCTAAATCGAAAGGGTCTGATTGAAGGACCACGGAGGGTAGATTGCTAATACTAACAAGGAAGTTGGGCGAATCGATAACGATTGGGGACGACATAAAAGTGACCGTGTTGGGGGTGTTCGGCCGGCAGGTGCGGATAGGTATTGACGCCCCGCCGCGCGTTGTAGTCCACCGCGAAGAAATTTATGTCAAGATACAAAATGAAAACCGGAAGGCGGCAAAATCGGTGAAACAGGATTTGGTCAACGTTGTGAAATTGCTCAAGACCAAAATCTCCGGCGACGCCCAGAAGAAGAAAACGCCGGAATTTAAGTATAAGAAAACCACAAGAAAACAACCGCCGGAAACCAGCAATTAACTTTTGGAGGGGGAGGAAAATGTTCTGGAGCAAAAAGAAGAACGAAGATAAGGACGCCGAGTTCTCTATAAATAAAAAGATTTCTGATGCGGATAAGAATAAAATGGAGACCGGGAAGAATCGCTCCAGGCTTACGCTGGAGGGACTCTTGGAACAGGGATGCGACAAAGATTTCGTCTTTTATGATGAGTGATTCGATATGCGCGTAACAGATCAGATGATAAGTAATCAGGTGGTCTTTAATCTGGGCCGTTCCCTTGATCGGTTCATGAAACTTCAAACCATGATGTCGAGTGGCCGTCGCATCAATCAGCCCTCGGATGACCCTATCGGGACCCAGAAGGACCTGAATTATCGCAAGGTTCTGACAGAAATCAGTCAGTTCAAGAAAAATATATCCAACGGCTTGAATGTTCTTTCAACCTATGACAATATGCTGGGCGATGCCAGTGATATGATATCGTCCGCTTACCAGATTGCGGTGTCCTTGTCAAACGATACCTATGACGCCACCTCCCGCGAGGGGGCGGCCAACGAAGTCGAATCGCTCTTCAATCAAATAATCGATATTTCCAATTCGCAGGTCGAGGGCCGATACATTCTATCCGGGTTCAGGACAAAGACCAAGCCGTTTATCAAAAGCGCCGGCGGTGTCAGTTACATGGGCGATATGGGCAAACTGCAGTTGGAAATGGAATCGGGCTCTAAGGTTGATGTAAATCTGATCGGTGCCGATGTTCTTTTCACGCCGACCAGCATACTCGGGGAAAATGGCAATTTGAAAGTCGGCGTCGAGGCCGGAACACTTCTAAGCGATCTGCACCTGGGGAATGGGATTGATCAAGTCCCGGGTACAATCGTGGTGCGTGATAATAATCTGGGAATCAGTATTAATGTAGATATCAGCACGGCCGTCACGGTAGGGGATGTAATTACACAAGTCAATAACCAACTGGCGGCGGGCGGTATCGGGAATATAACCCTGGCGCTTGGCGCCGAAGGAAATAACCTGACCTGGAAGACGGTCGATACGGGTCAGATCTCCGCGAGCACCATCCTTTCCAATCTAAACAAGGGAAACGGCGTGGATCTCTCGGTCGGGAAATTAAGAATTCATAATGCCGACAATTCCATCGATCTGGAGGCGGATCTTAGTGGCGCCGCCGATATTGGCGACGTCATTGCGGCCATCAACAATGCTTTGACGTCGGCGGGAGTGAGCAATGTTGCGGCGGCAATAAATGCGGCCGGGACCGGCATAAGCATAACAGATACCAATGGAACCAGCCTGGGATTGGGTATTGACGAAGTCTCTTCGGCGAGTTCCACGGCCACCGACCTGGGACTCCTGGGCTTTGTGAATCCGCAATTAAACGGTGCGCCGCTCAACCCGCTATTGGATTATTCCGTTTCGGATGCGGCCGCGGGCGAAACCACGGCGGCCGATTTGGGGCTCGTGGGAAATTTCCACAGCGACGGTTCGGGCAGTGCCCTGGATCCGCGCATTCTGGCCTCCACGCAATTATCCTTACTCAATAACGGCACCGGCTTTGATTTGGGGCAGATTCAACTCTGTAAAGGCAATGCTACGGCCTTTCTTGATCTGTCAAATACTGCCTACCAGACAGTAGGAGACATTATCAATGCCATTAATAGCTGTGGGCTGGATATTACGGCCGCTCTCAATGACGCCGGTACGGGGATTCAAATTACTCCCAACGATAATAACAGCACCTTTTTAATAAAAGAAGTCGGCAACGGGCGGACCGCCCATGATCTGGGGATATTCGGTTCCTCGGACATCCTCGGTTCCATGCTCATATTAATAGATGCTTTGCGCAGCAATGACGGTGAAGTGGCCGGTCAATTGATCGGCAACCTGCAATCGGGACAACAAAGTGTTCTTAATACCCGTGCCGCTGTCGGCGCCAAAGTGATTCGCCTGGAAACGACCGATTCGCGACTGAGCAGCCTCGGTTATAATTTCACGAAACTTCTCAGCGAAACGGAAGATGCCGATCTGACAAAACTGGTAAGCGATTTGTCGATACAGGAAAACAGTTACAAAGCAGCGTTAATAGCGACCTCGAAGATAATTCAACCGTCTCTTATGGATTTTCTTGAATAGGGACATTAAGATAGGATAACCCTCATGAGAATTACGTCATTGAAATTCGGAGAAATTGACGTCCCCGAGGACAAAATTGTCCTTATGGCCAAACCCATTCTCGGCTTCGAGAATCTGAAAAGGTACTGTATCGTGGAACGGGAAGATTGCGCGCCTTTTCTGTGGTTTCAATCTCTCGATGATCCGACCATAGTCTTTATCATTGTGAACCCCCTATACTTCTATTCCGAATATCGCATCGAAGTCAATCCCAAAGAAGTTGAAGAATTGCATATCAGCGATGTGCGGGCCGTGGAGACTTATGTAATAGTCACAATTCCATCGGAACCGTCTCAGATGACGGTCAATTTGCAGGGACCGCTTCTAATCAATACCGAGACGAGGCTGGCCAAGCAAATGGTCTTGGCAAATTCGGAATACGGGGTCAAACATTATTTACTCTCGGATATCGAGCGTTCCGAAGAGCCTGTCGAAGCGGATGCGGAGTTACAGCCGGTTTACAGCCGATAGTGCGGGTCAAAAATGAAAGTCACCCGCAAAAAAATGGGGCGACGAAAAGTCGCGAAGTCGGCAGCGCCCGCTTCGCGCCGAGTTCCTAAAGGGCCATCCCAAAAAAAGCAACCGTCGATTCTCGGCCGCGCCAGAAAATATTTCGACCATAATGCCTTTGAGGAGACGGCGGAATTAATTCTCAATCATCTTAACGATGAGACCGATTTCTCCGGAAGTGAACTTCTTGAATTCTATCGGCTTCTGTCATTTTCCCTGCCGCCTTTGGGCCGCTTTCCCGAAGCCGAGCAGTTTGCTGTCAAGGGACTGGAAATTGATCCCGACGACGGAGACTTTTATTTTGTCATCGCCTACGCCGAATACATTTTGAAAGATTATGATAAATGCATAAAAGCCGCTCAGAAATATCGGGAATTGCTCCTCCTGGCCGGTAAGGAGCAGGTCGCGGCTAAATGGCTCAGCCATGACAGGTATCATCTTCTCTTAAACTTCCTCGGTTCGGCTTACCAGAGTCGGCGGGAGTCCGACAGCGCCGTCAGAGCCTACAACGATTCAATTCTATTAAGACCCGATCATTGTCACCCCTACATAAATCTGGCCAATTTGTACTTATCTAGGCGGGATTTGGCGTCGGCGGCCGAAGTTATTGAACGGGGGTTAAAAAAATGTTCGCAGGTGCAGGAACTGCGTATTTTAAAGAAGAGCCTTGAGAAGCGGACGACTGTATCGGCCTGCATGATTGTCAGAAACGAAGAGGAATTTCTGCCTCAATGCCTGCACTCGATTCGGGATTGGGTGGACGAAATCATTCTGGTCGACACGGGATCGACCGATAGGACCATGGAAATCGCCGCCTCGTACGGCGCCAAGGTATTTCAACAGCCCTGGCAGGGAGACTTTTCCCAACATCGCAATTTTTCGATCGCGCAAGCGACCGGAGATTGGATTTTTATCATCGACGCTGATGAGGAATTTGTGGAAGATGACCTTGCGCTCCTGCGCCGGGCCGTCGCGCAAGACCGTTTCCGATTGGTTTCCATCACGGTCTACAACATGAACCGAGCGACGGGAGAGTGCACCTCGTTTTTGCCGTCGTTTCGGCTGTTTAGAAGGGATGCGGGATATAATTATGAAGGGATTGTCCATAACCAGTTGAATTTCCCGCCGGGAGAACCGGCTCTCAGGGCCGGTATCAGATTGAAACATTACGGGTACAGCCTTTCTCCGGAAAAAATGAAACAAAAAATGGCTCGCTCCCGCGAACTGCTGGAAAGACAATTGGCGGAACGACCCGATGATCCTTATGTCCATTTCAATTATGCGCAATTACTTCGGGGAATGGGTGAGGAATTGGAGGCGAAAACGGCCCGGCTGATTTTGAAACATGCGTCGCGGGCGACGGATTTGTCTGCGGCTGATATGCCGGCACGAACCAATACCTATTTAATGTCCCTTCATCAGCAGATCACAACGCATATTTATCTCAAAAATTATGAAGAGGCGGAAAAATTATGCTTCAGAGCCCTTAAAGTCAAAGGCGATTATCTTGATCCAATCCTGTCGCTGGGCCATATCTACACACGGCTAAACCAATTTGACCGGGCCGAAGAGTACTATAGAAAATATCTGGATGTTCAATCGACTTATGATGAATCACAGGAAATCACCAATTTGATTCTTTTATATTTGCGGGCGCGACATGTCGCTTATTACGGGCTGGCCACGATTTCCCAACTCAAAGGCGAGGAAATCAGAGCCATTGAGTACTATGAGAAAATTGTGAAAGAACATGGACCATATCTCGACACTTTCCTCAAATTGGCGCGAATTCATCTGGACCGACACGAATATAAAGAGGCCCGCAGTTATATCGACCGGGAATTGGCGCAGCACCCCAATTCCGATCTGGCATATATTTATCTGGCCGAGTATTATGGCGGCACGAACGATAGGGCGGAGGCCGAAAATTGCGTCGTCCGTTCTCTTGAAATAACGAAGGGAATGCCGGAAGTTTTTGAGCGGGCCGGTTGCTTTTATGCCCGGATTCTTGATTTCAATAGTGCCATCAATCTGTTCAATGAACTTCTTAAGATTAAGCCGGATTATGATCACGGTCGACGTCTTCTGGCGCGGGCCTATTATGACGGGGGTCTTTATAGCGATTCCTTAAGACCTCTCAACAAATATTTGGAAAGTAATCCGAATGATGCCGATGCCCTGATCGATGCCGGCAACTGCTATTTTAAGACCGGCGATTATCACAACGCCGAGAGTCTGTATAACAGGGCCCTGGCGACATCATTACCCCCGGCCGCCGTTTTCAGAAATCTTGGGCTCACAAAAATGCACTTGAATCGTGCCGATGAGGCGCTGGAGTTGCTTAACAGATATCGGTCCGTGGCGCCCGGCGATACTGAAATTGAACTGGCTATCGGCGCCTTATATCGTCACAAGCAGGATTATAGTACGGCCATAATTCATTATGAGAAGTTTTTATCCGAACGGCCGGAAAATATAGAGGGGCTTTTGGGTATTTCTGAGTGTTATTTTCATCAGGGCCATGTCGATTCCGCCCTGATCGGCTATGAGCGTATTTTGAAACTCGATCCCGATAATAAACTGGCCGGGGAGCGGATTAAAGGGCTAACAGAACAGCCGGCAATCACTTAACGGGGCCGGGCTTTTCCTGCAATGGACTCCTGACAGGAGTCAATTTTACTTAAGTTTTGTCCTTTTATGCCGATTATGGAATTATGAATAATGATGCCATAATTAGGCTTGAAATAAAATCATAAAGGGGAGGTGCATAAGTAAAAAGGATTATTCTTTAGTCTAATAGGAATTGTGACATCGGATGTGACCCGGTATGCCGGGTTTTATATGAATTGGGTAAGGAAACCCAAATCACTTCAAGGAGGAAATGACAGATGTCACTTCGTATCAACAACAATATTGCGGCTATCGATGCTCATCGTAATCTCGTCTTGACCGAATCCAACTTGTCCAAGTCGATGGAGAAGTTGTCATCCGGTTATCGGATTAACCGCGCCGCCGACAACCCGGCCGGTCTGGTGATATCCGAGCAGTTCCGCGCTCAGATCGCCGGCTTGAACAAAGCCATTGATAACTCCGAAGGATCAATCAACATGATTCAGACGGCTGAAGGCGCTCTCACCGAAATCAACAATCTTCTGGTTTCCATGAGAGAATTGTCCATTCATGCCGCCAACGAAGGCTTCAATGATGCCAACCAGCTGGCCGCCGATCAGGCGGAAATCGACAACGCTATCAAGACGATTGATAGAATCGCCGCCAACACCCAGTTTGGAACCAAGAAACTGCTCGATGGTACCAAGGCCAATACTGCGACCATCACCAGCAGCAATTCGACCGACGTCACTATCAAAGAGAGCAGCCTGACGACCGGTTCGCATTCAATTACGGCCACCAAGACCGCCGATTCCACTGCTACTCTGAACACGACTTCCGCCGGCCTTTCGGTTGATTCCACGGTGACGCCCTACAACCTGACGGAAGGTATCCATAATCTGGACATCATTCAGGCCTCCGCGGGTGCTCAGAAGACCAGCGGCGCCATCGACCTGGTCGATGCTTTCGGTAACGGTATCACGTTTGCCGCCGCGGCCACTTCGGCTCAGATTAACTCCGCGGCCTTTGCCGCCGCCGCCGCTACCGCCAGCAACGCCGGCACCTATACCGCCATTCTCAATTATCAGGAAAATGGCGAAGCCGTAACCGGCGCTCAGACTCTTTCTATCGACGTCGTGCTCGGCGACGATTCCACCACGATAGCCTCAAAGTGGAACACCGCCATCGCCAACAATGCCGCTCTGACCGGCAAAGTCGAAGCCGTGACCGTTGACGCCACTCACGTGCAGTTCCAGAGTGTCAACACCGGTGCCCAGTATTCTGTGGCTCTGACCAGCTCCAGCAACACTGCCACCGATGCGCTGTTCACATACGCGGCTGCCGATTCTCGCGGCGCTTCCGCCAACTCGCTGGCCTTTACGATTAAGGATGCCAAGAATCCTACCGGTCACACGGCGACCATAGCTATCACTGCGGCTGAGTACACTTCAATGTCAACTCTGATCAATGAAATCAACACTCAGCTGGGAGCGGCCGCCGAACTCGGTACCGCCGCCGCCGGCGTGAACAATCTGACGGCCACTCTGGTTGGGACCAACCAGATTCGTTTCACCACTGCTGACGAAGGCAGTGATTACAGCGTTCAGTTATTGACCACCGGTTCCGGAACCGGCGAGGCTCAGAACATTCTCAGCCTTTCCGCGGATTCAATTGCTACTTCCGGTACCGATGCTCTGGTGAGTTTCGATAACTATACAACCGCCGTAACGGCCGTTAACTATGCTTCAACCCGCAGTATCACCGTTGGCAACAAGGCCGATGGCGAAACTGGTCGCGGCGAAATCGCTCTTACGGTTGCCACCGCCAGCAACGGACTTAACCTCGGCAATCTCCTTCTGGATGTTACCGCGGCCCGCTATGATGTCCGCCTTGACGCTGGTCCGGCTTCAGCCGTAACCGCCGGTGTTGACAGTTTGATTTTCAACGCCGACAGAACTCAGTCATTGAAGATCAGCATTGGCCTGACCTCCAATGGCGGAACCGAAACCATCAATAATACCGATCAGTCATTGGTCTTCCAGATTGGCTCCAACGTCGGTCAGACTGCCAAGATAGGCCTTCCCAATATGTCGGCCTCTTCGCTCGGCAGAAACCTCGCCGGCAATTTGTTCACCTCGCTGGCCCAGATCAATGTGACCACGGTCCAGGGCGCTCAGGATGCGCAGGCCGTGATCGACGAGGCTATTGATGAAGTTTCGACGACCAGAGGAACCCTCGGATCGTTCCAGAAAAATACCCTGGAATCAAATCTGAGAAACCTCCGCATTGCTTCGCAGAACCTGACTTCTTCAGAATCCAATATTCGCGATACCGACATGGCTTCCGAAATGTCGACCTTCGTGAAGAACCAGATTCTGCTGCAGGCCGGCACCTCAATGCTGGCGCAGGCCAACCAGGTTCCGCAGGTTGTTCTGTCGCTCTTCAAATAGTATTTTTCTCTATCCGGTGGGGGGATTCAACCCCCCACCGACTCTCATCAAAAACCGAACCCCCCGGCCAAATTCAGATTCGCAGAGCGCTGAATTTCAAGGCGTTTTTACCGATAATTATAAGGACGAAGTAGCCTTAATAAAATGGCACAAATTGCCGCTTGTGGAGGTCCGGGTGGATGTTGGCGGAAGGCAATAAAAAGGATAAAAACGCAAATTCATAGGAGTCATTATGCCCGGCACCCAATCAATACAAGGCATTATCTCCAATCTTGACACCAACAGCATCATTGATACCATAATAAAGAGCGAACGTCAACCGGCGACCTTGCTGGAAAAGGACAAGGCGCTGAAAACTCAGCAAGTGGCCGCTTATCAGGCCATCGCGGCTAAATTCCTGGCTCTCAAAACCAGTGTGGCCTCGCTTATGAGAAATGGATCCTTTGATCTGGCCAATATAAATGTCTCCGATGATACCGTCCTTTCGGCCACGGCCGACGGCCAGGTGAAATCAGGGACCTACAGAATGAGGGTTCTATCTCTTGCCACCAATCATCAACTGGCGACGCAAGGGTTTGACAGCGCCACCACCAATATTCTGGGTACAGGGACGATTACGATATCTATCGGGGATAAGAGTCCGACCACGATAAATATCGCCGACGGGCAAAATAGTCTCATTGGAATAAAAAACGCTATCAATAATGCTCATATCGGGGTGACCGCGTCAATTATAAATGACGGGACCTCTTCCAAAGCGTACAGACTTCTTCTCACTGCGGATAAAACCGGGGCGAAAAATAAAATAAATATCAGTACGGCACTTTCCGGCGGTGAAAATATCGACTTGACAGGATCATCTTTCGACAATCCCGAAGAAACCTCTTTTTCGTCAAGTTCGACTGCCGGCGTGACTCTCGGGTCGACCGCTGTTTATACCGGTAATCAGAATAAGACCTATACTTTTACAGTGGCGGGAAACGGTGTCCAGACCATCGGCTCGGACAATATTGTATTGAACTGGACCGATGGCACCAATTCCGGCTCGATTGTGGTCAATCAGGCCGACACCGAATATGAATTGACCGGGACCGGCGCCGACGGCTTGAAACTTACCTTTTCCGCGGGAAATCTGACGGCCGGCGATAGTTTTCAGGTAAACACTTTCGCGCCTTTATTGCAGAAAGCGGGTGACGCTCAAATCGCCATCGGGGCGGACAATACCGACAGCGGTTCCCCCATTATTATAAATTCCGATACTAATACTTTTGAAGATGTTATTCCCGGGATTCGCGTCGATATTAAAAAATTGAGCGATCCGGGGAGTTCCATTACAATAAAAACCGATATCGATACGACCGGTATTAAAAATCTGATTACCGGATTCATAGATAAATACAACGATGCCATGAAGTTTATCGATGACCAGAACACCTATAATCAGGATACTAAGGAATCGGGCGTTCTGTTTTCCGATTTTTCGCTTCAGGTAATGCAATCATCACTTCGATCGGCGGCCACATCAATCGTAAAGGGGTTGGACAAACAGTTCAACAGTCTGTCCTCGATCGGGATCCGCTCCGATGCCAACGGCCGTTTGACTGTCTCTGATTCGTCCAAATTGATGTCGGCAATTCAGGAAAATGCCGAAGCGTTCGTAAAAATATTTACCGATAGCGGTTCGACTTCTTCCCCTTATTTAGAATTCGTATCCGCCGGCTCCAAAACGATCGCCGGGGAAGACTATGATGTTAATATCACCCAGGCGGCTACGCACGGCTACCTTCAAGGTATGGGCATAAATAATCCATCGGGAACGCCGTTGACTATCGACAGCAGCAACAATACCCTGAAGTTTCGCATCGACGGGGTTGTCAGCAATGATATTGTTCTGTCCTCGCGAACCTATAACTCCGGTGCGGAATTGGCCAACGAATTACAGACCCGCATCAATGCCGATTCCAAAATCGGGAATCGCGGTGTTACCGTGGAGTGGGTCGATCTCGGCAGTACCGGTTATCTTAAACTCACGGCCAGTTCATATGGAAGCACCTCGAAGGTCGAGATCATGACATCTATTACCAATACTGCTTTCAATATTTTGGGACTTTCGCAGGGATTATCCCGCTATGGGATGGATGTCGCGGGGACAATTAACGGAGAACCGGCCACCGGGACGGGCCAAATCCTGACGGGCAAGGAGAAAAACGCAACCACGGAAGGCTTGAAAATAAAAGTCACCCTTGGCGAGCATGATCTGATCGATGGATCGGAAGGGACCATTTCCATCAATAAGGGAATTGCATCGAGTCTCGATAAGGTCCTCGATAATATGACCAAAAGCATTGACGGCACCATCGCGCGGCGGGTCACGGCACTCAATAATCAAATTGCCGACATCGATGAACAAATCAAGGCCATCGACGATCGTCTGGCCAAACGCCGCGAGGACCTGTACACGGAATACCAAAATATGGAAACGGCTCTGCAATCCTATCAGTCTGAGAGCAGTTACCTGGAAACGCAATTGAACCAAATTTCCAACAACTTCAAACAAATGACGAGTAACAACAAATGAAAAAAGAATTGGACAGCTATCAAACAGCGGATGTTCTCGGCAAATCTCTGCCGGAATTGATCATGACGATCTATGACGGGGCCATCAATCACCTGGGCCGGGCCGCCGCCAACTACCGGGACAATAATCTGACCGGCGGATATGATTCGATGGAGCAGGCGCGTAAATTTATCGTTCACCTCTATGCGACTCTCGATAAAGAAAAGGGCGGCGATGTCGCCGAAAACCTGGGCAAATTATATGCGTTTGTTATCGAGCAAATCAACCTGGTTCAGGCCACAAAAGATGTCGCGGCTATCGAAAGCTCCATCAATATCTTGAGAAACGTGCGTGAGGGATGGAAAATGCTCGCCGACGAGGTGAGGAAAAAGCCTTCTTCTGTAAATGATCAAAGTGCGCTAGATATAACACCACCGACCGGAAGAGTCTCGGTATCCGTATAGGAGGCCTTGAAATGGAATATAATCAGATTACGCAGCTGGAACGAGAACTGATATTTGTTTTGAAGGAGGAATATTCCTTTTATCAATCGCTCTATATCCTCATTGACAAGCAGAAGGATATGGTTAAATTTGAACGGGATGAAAAACTTCTGGAGCTCTTCACGGAAATGGAACGGTGTCACCAGCGGATTCAGCAGTCGGAGGAAAAAATTGCGTCGCTCAAAGAGAAAAATCCCAAATTGTTTCAGATTGCCTCCTCTGCACCGGAGGTTCGCAAACTTGTAAACAGCATCATCACGCTGGTGAAGAAAAATATCGGTCTGGTCAAGGAGAACGAGGATTATCTGAAAAGCCGGCATGAACGAATAAGAACCGAACTCAAGGAATTGCAGCATAGTCATAAGATACTTCGGTATATTAGGGAAAGTGAACCGGCGCCTCTCTTTGTGGACGGCAAAAATTAGAGCGAATTTTGTAAATTAGCACTTTTTCACCGCCGATAGGAATGATAGAGGTGAAAATGACGGAAATAGGACCCATTAACAGGAACGGGGCCTTGTCGGCCGGATCGCCCAAGGTTGCTGACAAAGCCGAAAAGAAAGCGGCCCGAAAGCGGGCCAAAAAGGACCGTCTGGAGATTTCCGAGGCCGCCAGGCAATTTCAGGCCGGGGCTGTTCAGGAAAAGAACATGGCCGCTCGGGCGACGGCCCTGCGGAACGAGAAAATCAGGGCCATCAAGAAGCGGGTCGCCGACGGATTTTATGATCGGCCCGAGATAGTTGACAAGGTTGCGGAGCGTCTTATCGAAGGCAACTTCGTAACGGATGTAGAATCGATTCCGAAAGTCAAAAGTGGTAAGGACGAAGAGATAGAAGTACCTGAGGAAGAAGAATCGTCACAGAATAAGAAAGACCCAGAGGCGCCGGCAAATGCCGCCGGGCTATAAACAAGCAATTTAAAACCGGGGTAAACAGGGTATGACGACCGTCATCACGACATCGCTGGAAAATAAACTGAATCAAATTATCGCCAATATCAGAAATCTCCCGACCCCGCCCATCGTTTTTGAACAAATCCAAAAAGTAATAAATGACCCGGACACTTCCGTATCCGATGTCGCCAGTATTTTATCCGAAGATCCCGCCATGTCGGTAAAGGTCCTTAAATTAACTAATTCCGCTTTTTACGGTCTGTCCCGGGAGGTCGATTCCGTCAAGCACGCCGTAATGATAATTGGCCTGGAGGCGGTCAAAAATCTGGTTTTATCGGCCTCCGTATTGAACATGTTTAAGGCCAATGACAGCAATCGTGAATATCATGAACGATTCTGGAGACATTCTCTCGCTGCCGCTTTCGGCGCCAGGATTATCGCCAAAAGATTTAAGGGCGGAAAAGTGCTAAATCCCGACCCCGCCTTTTCGTCCGGCCTTATCCATGATATCGGCAAGATGGTTTTTAGTTGTTTCATGAGCCGGGAACATCAGATGATTCTCGAATATGGGAGGAATTATCCCGGGGTTACTGAAATCGAAGCGGAAGTCGCGGTGCTGGGTTTTAATCATGCGCAACTGGGCCGGCAACTGGCCGTCTCCTGGAAACTGCCTGTCCGCATGGCTGACGGTATCGGTTACCACCACAATCCCGAGTTGCCCAACGAAAGTGATAATTATGCCTATCTTCTCAATTTAGCCGACTATATCGCTTTGATTTGCTTTCCAGTAGAGGATATCGAGATCAACGACGATATGATTAATCCCCTTACACTGGCCTTTTTTGAAATGGGCAAAGAGGACGTGACGGAAATAAAATCGGCGCTTTTGGAAGAATACATGAAAGCCGAAACCTTCATGAAAATTGCCGGATTAGGATGATATACATGCCCTTGCCGACCGCGCGCCGGAATCATTCCGGCTTTTTTTATAATTATATCAGAAGGCGGCCCGGCAACTTGACAATTTTCTAAAAAACTGCATTTTAGGGCGGCCAAGTAGTGAAAGAAAATGAAACTGTCTTTATTTGATTATAATCTCCCCGAGGAACTGATCGCCTATTACCCGGCGCGAAGGCGAGAGGAATCCCGTCTTATGATTCTGGATCGGGAAACCGGGGAGTTCAAGTGCGCTAAATTCCCCGCTGTCCTGAATTATATGAGCAAAGGGGATGTCCTTGTGGTCAATAATACCAAGGTTTTTAAGGCTCGTCTTTTTGCCCGGCGGCCGTCGGGAGGGAAGGTAGAAATTTTCCTTCTGGAGGAAATCAAAATCGACGGCATAAATTGCTGGCAGGTGCTGACTCATCCCTCGCGGCGCATCAAAGAAGGCGAATCGCTCATATTTGATGAAAAATCCAATGTGACAATTTTTAGAAAATTGCCGGACGGAAAAACAGCCGTCAAATTTAAGAGCAAAATCGAAGCGGCCAGAATAATATCCAAATTCGGGCATATCCCTTTGCCGATTTATATTCACCGCCCCGATGAGAAAAGCGATGAGAGCCGTTACCAAACCGTGTATGCCGATTCCAAAAGGGCCAGAGCGGTGGCGGCGCCCACCGCCGGTCTTCATTTCAGCAAGAGAATTCTCGACAAAATAGCCCAGATGGGGGTCAAAATTGTTCCGGTAACTCTGCATGTGGGTTACGGGACTTTCAAAACCATACGAACTGAAGAAATTGAAGAGCACGCCATCGATCCCGAATATGTGGAGATTTCCAAATCGGCCGCTTCCTCTATAAACAAGGCCAGAGATAAAGGCGGTAAGGTATTTGCGGTCGGGACCACGGTGGTCAGGGCCCTGGAATCGGCCCCTTATGTCGACGGAGAGATAACGGCATTTAGCGGTCCGGTCGACTTATATATAAAGCCGGGCCATCAATTCCGTTTGGTTGACCATCTCATAACGAATTTTCATCTTCCCCAATCATCGCTGGTGATATTGGTTTCGTCTTTTGCAGGGCGGGAGAACATATTAAGTGCCTATAATGCGGCGGTTGCCGACAAATTCCGCTTTTATAGTTACGGCGACTGCATGCTGATCCTCTAATTTCGCGTCAAAATTCTTGTTTCTACCGGATTATTAAACGGATATATTGAAATTCATGAAAAGTGTGGCCCTTATAGTCGCCGCCGGTCGCGGTGTCCGTTTCGGCGGTGAGATACCCAAGCAATTCAGAAGCATTTGGAACCGACCGTTGCTTTCCTGGACCATTTATCAGTACGAACGGGCCGTGAAAATAGACGAAATTGTTATCGTGGCGCCGGAGGATTACCTGCTTTATACCAATGAGAAAGTGGTCAATCCTTTTGCCTTTAAGAAAGTCAGCCACATCGTTGCCGGCGGAGAAAGCCGAATTGATTCCGTTTGGCGCGGCCTGAAGAGTCTGCCATATTCCACCGGTCTGGTGGCTATCCATGATGGGGCCAGGCCGCTGGTAAGCCCCGGCGATATCGACAGGGTAATAGAATCGGCGCAAAAGAATCGCGCCGCCATTCTGGCCCGGCCGATTACGGATACCATAAAACGAGTTGAAGGTGATTTTATAATTTCCACCCTGGATCGAGCCAAACTATATCAAGCCGAAACACCCCAGGCTTTCCAGTACGATCTTATTATGTCGGCGCACGAGCGGGCCGGCTCGGAGCTGAATGCTACCGATGATGCTTACCTCGTGGAATCGCTGGGTTTCAAAGTAAAGACGGTGATTCCGGAGAAAATTAATCTTAAAATTACCACCGAAGAAGATCTTAATCTCGCCAAATATTTGTTGAAGGATGACAATGCTTCCTGGAATTAAGATTGGAATCGGATATGATGTCCACCAATTTATGGTGGAACGACCACTGGTGCTGGGCGGAGTCATAATCCCGTATCACCGGGGGCTTTTGGGACACAGCGATGCCGACGTTTTGCTTCATGCCATCGCGGATTCCCTGCTCGGAGCCGCCGGTATGGGGGATATTGGCATTCATTTCCCCAATACCTCCCCCAAATGGAAAGATGTCGCCTCGACAAAAATACTGGCGGAGGTTTTTGTTATGTTAACCAAAGAGGGATATCGGGTCGGAAACGTCGATGCCGTAATAATTGCCGAACAGCCCAAGATCTCGCCGCATATTCCAATTATGAAAGCGAAAATCGGCCGCATATTGATGGCTTCTGAGGAAAATATATCAATAAAAGCCACCACTAACGAGAGAATGGGTTTTGTCGGACGGGAAGAGGGGATAGCGGCCCTGGCAACATCTTTAATTTATAAAGACGATGGATCACTCACTTCATCTGATCAGTGAATTTCTGGATAGAATTTTCGTTTTAGGACCGTTCTGGATCTATTTAACGCTGTTTCTTGCGGCCTTTATTGAAAATATTTTTCCTCCCTTTCCGGGCGATTTTTTTACACTGGGGGGAGGTGCCCTGGCCGCCTCAGGCAGACTGAATATTGGACTTGTGTTTCTATGTATTTATCTCGGCGGACTGGTCTCGTTTGCACTGGTCTATCAATTCGGCTTCAGTTACGGCCGGGAATTTTTCATAAAAAAGAATTATCGCTGGTTTTCGCACCGCGATATTCTTCGTCTTGAGCAATGGTTCCAGAAACGGGGCGGATGGCTCTTAATATTTAACCGCTTCATTGTCGGGGCCAGGACCGCCGTGGCTCTCATAACCGGCATCAGCCGCTACAATCGCGTCAAAATGATACTGCTTATCTCCATCTCTTTCTGGATCTTCAACGGCCTTTTACTGTTCGGAAGTTATATTTTTGTTGTCAAATTCGAATTAATTGCCGAGTATTTCCACCTGTATGAAAAAATTGTCTGGCCGATAATTGTTTTACTGGCAATTATCTTGGCGATCTACAAAATTTATCGTGTGAAGCAAAATGAAGAAAAGGATTAAAGTACTGGTTCTTGCAGGCGGGCTTTCGGAGGAGAGAGCCGTCTCGCTGGCGTCGGCCAAGGCCATAACCGAGGCCCTTCAACGTTTGGGGCACGAGACTCTGGTGATTGACTCGGCATCCGGTCAGTCACTTCTCGATCCATCGGGGCATTATCGTCTTCTTCGGGATGAATCATCAAATTCGAAAATTGCGCTGGTTGATAGAAAGAGTGACGCTCTTTCTTCAACTCTCAGTCAGAGTGAATTCCGGGACGTGGATCTGGTTTTTCTGGCTCTTCACGGCGGGGCCGGCGAAGACGGTACCATACAGGCCCTGCTGGAAATGGCCGGGCGAAATTATACCGGTTCGGCGGTCCTGGCCTCCGCCGTTGCAATGAATAAAGCCTTTGCCAAAAGGATTCTCAGCAAAGAGAATATACCTACTCCCCCATGGAGACTTTTAAAAATTACGGATATTGCGGTCATTCCGGCGTTCTCCAAATCTATCATGAAGGAGTTTTCCCTACCTATTATTATCAAGCCCAATAATTCCGGTTCGACGGTCGGCCTCACCCTGGTCAAAGAATTATCTTCACTTCCGTCGGCGCTGGAGCAGGCATCAAAAGTCTCCAAAGAAGTCCTTGTGGAGAAATATGTGAAGGGCCGGGAAATAACGGCTTCGGTGCTGAACGGACGCCCTCTTCCGCTGGTGGAGATATTACCGACTAATGAATTGTATGACTATCAATGCAAATATACCAAGGGGAAGTCAAATTATGTCTGCCCGGCTGAAATCTCGGAAGAAGTAACCAGAGAGATACAGCGTCTGGCCGCGAGAGCCTATGAGATAATAGATTGTGCCGGACTCGCCCGGGCTGATTTCATTCTCGACGCCGATAATCGGCCTTTCTTTCTGGAAATAAATACCCTGCCCGGTATGACCGAATTGTCGCTGGCCCCGATGGCGGCCCGGGAAGCGGGATTGAATTTCGATCAGCTGGTGGATGAAATCTGCCGGACGGCACTGGGGAATTGACGGAATGACGACATTTAAGATTGACGGGATAATTTTTGATCTCGGATCAACTTTGATAGAGTACGAAAATATCCCCTGGGAATTGATGAATCTGACCAGTTTTCAGGCCGGTGTAACGGCACTCTCCGGATTGGGATATGAACTACCTGATATTTCCCGGTTCAAGGATCTCTATGTCAACATAAGAGAGAAATATCGCGCCCGCGCTCGAGAAACGTTGAAGGAATGGACAATTACCGATGCCATCAGCGAACTATTTTCCACCGCCGGACTGAATCATGGCAAGAACCTCGCCGATCGATTTTTTGACGCTTATTATCAGCCGGTGGGAAGGCAGCTGACTATTTTTGATGACACTATCGAAGTCCTGAATCGATTACGAGAGATGAAAATCAAGATCGGGCTGGTTTCTAACACCATATTCCCCGAGATATATCATAGGGACGAATTGGCGCGATTCGGTATCGCCGAATTTCTTGATTTCGCCGTCTTTTCGTCGTCATTCGGCTACCGGAAGCCCCATCCCGCCATTTATGAAAGAGCCATAGAACTTATAAAAATTGATCGAGAAAAGTTGCTGTTTGTGGGAGATCGCTACCTGGAGGACTATTCCGGACCTTCTGCAGTCGGACTCAAAGCGGTTCTCAAATATCGACCGGGTCGGGAGTATCCCGAACCGATTCCTGATGGCACAGTGATTATTCATGAGTTGTCGGAATTGATTCCCCTAATAAAGTAGCTATTTGACGGGACGGTATATAAGTCATATATTCCGCCTAATTATTCAATTTAATCAGAGGTGAAATTTTGGACTATACGGAAAATCTGTTGAAGGAAATAACGGAGGCTCCCGGAGTCTCCGGTTATGAGGATGGCGCCCGCCGCGTCATGGCCCGCCATATGGGCGAATTTGCCAAAATTAGCTATGACAAATTAGGTTCCGTAATCGGATATAAGACCGGGACAGCGGAATCACCCAGGGTTTCCATCGTGGGGCATCTTGATGAAATCGGCTTCATGGTCAAAGAGATCACCAAGGAAGGATTCATAAAATTTCTTCCACTCGGCGGCTGGTGGGGGCATGTCGCTCTGGGTCAGCGCGTCTGGATAATGGGGGCGAATGGCCCGGTCCTCGGCGTGGTCGGTTCCAAGCCGCCTCATATATTGCCGCAGAAAGAGCGGGAAAAGGTCTTAGAGATCGGGGAAATGTTCATCGATGTCGGGACCATGGACAAATTTGATATTAAAAAGAAATTGGGGATTCGCGTTGGTGACGTTATCGTCCCCGATTCTCAATTTGCCATCATGAATAATGAAAAAATGTATTTGTCCAAAGCCTTTGACAATCGGGTTTCATGCGCGGTCGTTATCGATGTGATGCGGCATTTTAAAAAAGTTTCGCATCCCAACACTATTTTGGGGATAGGTACGGTTCAGGAAGAAGTCGGTCTGCGCGGAGCCCGGACGGCCGCCTACGCGACCGATCCCGATGTGGCTATTATTGCCGATGTCGGCATCGCTCAGGATGTCCCGCCGGAAAATTTCACCAAAGCCGAGAGACTGGGCGCCGGTCCGGCGGTCCTAGTTTATGATGCCGGAATGATTCCCAATGTTCGGCTTCGTCAGATGGTAATCAAAACCGCCGAAGATAACAAAATTCCCTTCCATTTGACCACCATGGAGAGAGGCGGCACCGATGGCGGCGAAATTCATAAGAGCCGCTCCGGAGTCCCGTCTATCGTGATTGGCGTTCCGGTCCGCTATATTCATTCGCACAACGGCATAATTTATCGTGGCGACTATGATAATACCGTGAAATTGATTATCGCGCTTATAAAGAAATTGAATAAAAAGTCGGTCGATGCTTTGACGGCCATGTAAGGACAGGAGAGATGGCACTTAAATTATTCAACACCATGACGCGCTCCAAGGATGAATTTCATCCTCTTGAGCCGGGGCATGTCCGAATGTACACCTGCGGTCCGACCGTTCACGATTTTGCCCATATCGGGAATTTCCGCGCCTATACATTTGAGGATCTCCTCAGGAGATTCCTAAAATTTAAGGGATATAAAGTCACTCAGGTGATGAATCTGACAGATATCGATGATAAGACTATTAAAAAATCGATTGCTCAGAATGTATCACTCAGGGACTATACTGCCGTCTATAAAAAGGCCTTCTTTGAAGATCTTGATCGGCTCGGTATCGAGCGGGCGGAATTTTATCCTGAGGCCACGACTCATATCCCTGAAATGGTAGATATTGTGAAGAAATTACTGGCGCGGGGATACGCCTACGAAGTCGGCGGTAATTATTACTATTCCATCGCGAAATTCCGTAATTACGGCAACCTTTCTCATCTGGATATGTCCGGATTAAAAGCGGGGGCGCGGGTGGCGGCGGATGAATATGAAAAGGAATCGGTATCAGATTTCGCCCTCTGGAAGGCATGGGACGAAAATGACGGTGATGTTTTTTGGGAGACAGAACTGGGCAAGGGCCGTCCCGGCTGGCATCTGGAGTGCTCCGCCATGTCGATGAAATATCTCGGCGAGACCTTTGATATTCACACTGGCGGCGTCGACAATATGTTTCCCCATCACGAGAATGAAATCGCCCAGTCGGAAGGGGCGAGCGGGAAGAAGTTCGTGAATCTCTGGTTGCATTGCGAGCATTTGATTGTCGAGGGACGCAAAATGGCCAAATCATTCAAGAACTTTTATACTCTCAGGGATATTCTGGAAAAGGGATATCCGTCAATCGCGGTACGGTACTTGTTACTGGCAACTCATTATCGTCAGCAATTGAATTTCACCTTTGAGGGCCTTGACGCGGCGCGTAACGGCCTGGTTCGCTATAACGACTTCTATTCAAATCTATTGGATTACGGCGGCGAGGGCGCATCGGGTGAGGCGGGTGAATATATTGATAAAATGTTGCTGGGATTCGAAACGGCTCTCGATGATGATCTCAATATTTCTCAGGCCTTAGGAGAGGTCTTTGATTTTATTCGAGATATAAACCGCCTGAAGGCGGAAAATAAGTTGTCAGGCGATGAAAGAAATCGGGCCCTTTCGGCAATGGACAGAATTGAAAGTGTTTTGAATTTTAGAGTCAAGAAAGAGGAAACATCTGAGACCGGTATTGAAGCTCTGATTCAAAAACGGGCGGAAGCCAAGAAGAACCGCAACTTTGCCGAGGCCGATCGAATCAGGTTGGAACTGTTCAAGATGGGGATAATTCTTGAGGATACTCCGTCGGGAACAAAATGGAAAAGGAAATTGTAGCTTTCGCCGCTTAATGCTCTTGGCACCGCATTTTGTCTTGACAGAGAGGTCGAAAGTTATACATTATGGCGACTTGTTACGCCGGCGTAACTCAGTTGGTAGAGTAGCTGATTTGTAATCAGCCAGTCGGGGGTTCGAGTCCCTTCGCCGGCTTTATTGACGGATGGACTCGAGCCGGAACAGATTGGACCGATATAGAAATTGTCCGGAGGGGTTCCCGAGCGGCCAAAGGGAGCAGACTGTAAATCTGCCGGCGAAGCCTTCGGAGGTTCGAATCCTCCCCCCTCCAATAAATTGAAAGGGCGCTTTTGGGCGCCCTTTTAATTAGGGCGTCATTTTCGCCTTAACGGATTTTTTCTCTTAAAATAAAAGCCCCCCTTTTTGGGGGGCTTTTTTGGTTGTGGTGTCCTGTAATAACGTCAGGTCGGGCGAAATGACGTTACTTCA
>LS998015.1:0-95756 GCA_900498245.1 Candidatus Zixiibacteriota bacterium | reverse complement strand
CTTTCATACAATCACAATAATTTTTATAAATCCGTAGATGGAGCCATCTATACGAAAGTGTCCGGCCTTCCGGGCAGTATTAGAGCCCTGGCATGGAACGGATCTGAAATTGCCGCTGTTTTTCTCAGCTATAGCGACACCATGTACAGCGTGGCCAGTTCGATTGACGGTGAAAATTGGTTGACCAAAGGGACTTTTACCCAACCGCAAGCGGAGGCCCGTATAGACGCCATTATTTGGGCCGGGTCATTTTGGCTTCTCTCGTCCGCAAAAAGCATCGGAACATCACCGCCGCGGATTGACAGTCTGTTCATTTGGACTTCATCCGATCTATCGACCTGGAATCTGCGCTACTCGGATTCCGGGGGGTACATATCGGATTTTGCTTATTCAGGCACGCGATATATCGGTATTGGGCAGGGAATGGTCGAATCTATCAATGGATATGACTGGCAGAGGGGAAATCTCTCTGATATCGAAGAAAATGGTGTGATATGGACTGGTCAAAGGTTCATCACAACCAGCTATAACGGCTCAGGTGCATATGCCTCATCTGAGGGACTTACCTGGTCAAAATTTGACAATGACAACATCTATATTAGGGGTCTGCTATTTGACGGGCAAAGGGTAATTGGGGTCGGTCCTGATGGAATATTCATCGGCGAGCCATAAGAATTCTTTATATTTCTGCAGATTCATAGGCCTTGGCGCTGATATTTTAAGTGCCGGACGGATATCCACTTGAAGTTGGCACTTTCGGCAATTGATGGGATCTAAGGAATTCCTTAAGCTAAAAAAGCTGCTGATCAGCGATAGCCCTATTCGGTTTCAGGTGCCGGCGATAATCACCTCACATAATGCCGGCACCCGCTGACCGGCCCATAATCTTTCATAAGGATCTGACCGATATATAATCCCCAGGCCGAAATCGAATTCAACACTTTTACACAGCTCATGGCAGATTCTAACTTAAGTCCTAATTTATGCCAGAATCCAAACCGATTCCCTTTATTCCGAAAACCTCGTCTGACGCCCTAGCCCTGGAAATAGCCAAGGCCTTTGGCGACGAGGTCAGGCTCTCCTTTTACCGTCAGATTTGTTATGCCCATGACCACAGTGTTGTCTATAAAGCCTATCAGGAAGCCCTCAAGGTTCCCGCCTACCGCATTAGGAAATCCCGCCNGGCAATTTTCATTCACATCCTCAGAAATTATGGACGGCAGGCCTAGTTTGTTGGCCATTGATCCGGGTCTGCGGGAAATGGGCGTGGCCCACTTTTTAGGGTCAGATTTAATCGACTATGGGGTCAAATCCCTGAGGCGCACGTATTCAAGAATCCCGGTCTTAAAGACACTGGCTCAGATCATGACAAGATTGATTAAGGAAAAGATGCCGGATGCCATCGCCATTGAAAAGACCTGCTTTCCCAAAGGATTTTCAGAGTCCTCAGTTGACAAAGCCATTGCTCTCATTGAAAGACTCGCCCAAAAAAACCGCATTCCGGTCTATGAATTTGCGGCCGGTACTATTAAGAAGACAGTCACCGGTGACGGTCGGGCCACCAAGAGAATCATCGCCCGGGTGGTCTCCGCCAAGTTTAAGGAACTTAAGGTCTATCGGGAATCACACATCCATTGGAAAGAACGATACAATCAAAATTTATTTGACGCCGTGGCCTGCGGTCTGACCTATCTGGCCTTTAAAAAAGACGGCAATCTATCCAATTATGAAATCTCCAATAATAAAACCCAAGGCAGACCATAGGCCCTTGCAGGTAAACGACAGGGACAAAAGGATCTTAAAAGCTGTTGCTGATTATAGGATACTTTCAACCGAACAGATATTTCATTTGCTTTTCCCCTCAATCAATCGCGCGCGTAAGCGATTGTATCAACTTTGGCAGCATCGATTATTGAATAGAATCATTAGGCCGGTGAGAATGGGCGAGGGATCAGCTGCTTTTCTATATGCTCTCTCGGCCAAGGGAAAAGCTTTACTTGAAGGTGAACGAAAAGGACCATCAAAGCTGACCCGACACCGGCAATACTCGACCTCATTCAGCGAACATTCCATCTGCATTAATGATTTCAGACTCTGCCTGGACTTAGCCTGCCGAAAATCCGGGAAGCCAATTATTGAACGCTGGAAGCAAGGCCGAGATATAAAAATAAGAGTTCCTGCTTTTCAAAAGACCGGCATGAAGGAGACTGTCTTAGTACCGGACGCCTATTTTGAATTAAAGGTCAAAGAGAAGAAATTTGCCTTCTTTTTGGAGATTGACCGGGGAACCGCCGATCTGGGAAGAATCAAGTCAAAAGCTTCTGCCTATCTTTCATTATGGCACAATAAATCATTGATTACGAAATTGGACATCCAATCATTCCGAGTGCTATTTGTCACCTCAGGCCAAAAGCGGCTTAGGAATATGCTTGATTCCCTAAAGACCTTTCCACCATCTTTCTCCAGACCGGACATAATCTATATGACTGACTTTTCCCAATATTCCCTTTATAAACCCGAGAGTATGCTTAAACCGATTTGGAAAACATATTGCAGAGACGGGATTGAATTGATGACCAGTCTAATACCCTCCGGGCCCCCCTCAAAGCTCCCGACAGCACCAGGTAAACCACCGGTGTGCTGACCGAAAACCGGAGCTGGCTAAAGGTATAACGGGCCCGGCGGATTGAGGATATCCTCATCTGCCGGGTGCGGGAGCAAATTCAATATTTTCTAGAGTTTGATTTCAATGCTTGCCAAGGAGCGTCCTGCAAGTCAAATGCTTCAAAATCTTCATGTATTAAGATTTGCCACTCAATTCCCCTTCTGTCAAGAACAAACATAAGGATTTTTCGGTTTGTCCCAAGAGCACTTAGAATCTTGTGCTCATTTGCAATTGATTTGATTTTTTCAATTGCTCATCATTCATGTGCACTCCTTTGCGACTAGATTATGAATGACAATTTACAATTCAACCACAAACATCACGATCTATTATATGCAAATTGATAATTAATGTCACGGATCATCGTCACTAGCCGAATTCTAAACATAGTGCCCCACACTCGCCCCTAAGAATAATGACCCTGTAATATCAGGATCTATATAAAAAAGAATCACACATTATGAACATCAGATTATTGACCCCTCTCAACTATTTCAAATTATTTATATATCAAGCTGGTCTCACCGGTTTTGATTCCAAGGACAATCCAAGCGAGTCCCGCCATTTCCGGTTCTGATGTCAGGGTCATGCACTTCAATGCAGTAATTGACCATATTTGAGTACTGCTCCATACCCAATGGCATGATGCGCAGCAACTGATAAGCTCTGCCGGACTCGATAACGAGATGTATGGTTCTTGAACCATCCTTTATAAGAACGGAATGCTCTCCCGGCATCAATTCAAGGGATCCTTGCCTATCCAATTTGGCTTTGATCTCTTTGTCGATGATTATAGCGCTCCGACCGCAATCAATTACATACCAATTTTCTCCGTGTTTTTCGTTAAGAACCCCGAATGGCCCGGTCATAAGCAGACCTGGAATGTGTTTTTTGGCTTCATCTGCGCGACCAAGTTTTTCATAGATCATAGCAAGTGTCTTGTGGGCTAAGACAAAACCAGGTTTCAAGCGGATTGATTCTTCACATGCAGTTGCGGCCTCTTGGAAGCGTTCCAAGCCAAGATAACCTATACCCAAATAACAGTGAGGTTCTGGTAAAGTGGGGTCAATCCGTATGGCTGCAAGGCATGCATCAATCGCTTCTTGATAGCGTACAAGGTTACAATAAGCAAGAGCCAAATTATTGTAAGCTTTCGCATCATCAGGTTTGATTGCAACTACCTTTTTGAAGGTTTCAACTGCCTGTTGATATTGTTCTTTTTCAATATATTGCAATCCCTTTTTATGCAATTCAGCCGCCTCATCCTTCTTTCCGCTTGCATTCGCGCAGAAAATACAACAAAAAACACAGACCATTATAATCTTATTCACTATGGCTCTCCAATTTTAAAAGTTTAGAGGATACAATCCAATGGATTAAAGAATATTTGCAAAAACAGCATTTGTCAAGCCATTTATCTATTTTTAATGACACTGATTTGACAAAAATACTTGTGGTTTAATGAGTTATGGAACACAGGTTGCCAATTAATAATATTGACGAATATATGCGCCAGTCAGCAATTTTGGCCAAGTAAATCATGATGCTCTTAATGCGAAAGAATAGAAAAGAATGCCAAGCCCCTTTTGTGCCAGGGGCTCTAGGGGGATCTCGCCTAATTTTGGTAATAAAACAGGGCTGATGAACCAATTATCGTCCACTGGGTCAAAAAGTGCCAAAACAAAGAAGATGTTTGCATGTCCGCCCCAAGCGGTGGAATTTTGGGATCAATTAAATCATGAATAACGATAATCCAATAAGAAAGTAATGGAAACTTAAATTGGGGTCGAAAGGTGATTTGTCTCCCATTATATAGTATTTCTGATATCGATACTCCATGCGATAGGCGGATTTGCTATCGCGATAAAATGCGACTTTTAGACCCACGCCCACATTTAATACCGCATAATCTTTGCTGAAATTCAAATTTAATGACCTTCCCTCATCATCATATCCCTCATATATGTAGCGATGGGATTTTTCAAATCCGGCTCCAACCAGGAAAAATGGGGAATTGTAGTCGAAAATATTATAGATGAAATTCGTATTCAAATTAATTCCAAACCTGTCGCTTTTATTGATTGGGAATATAATTTCCGATTCAAGCTCCGCGTGCTCATTGAAATAATACCCCGGCGCGCATTGAAGATGTGAAAATGATTTGAGATCGTGAATTACGGTGCCGCTTATAAATGACTGCTGCAATCTCACTGAACTTATACCGAATGTAAACTGCATTTTCATTTTTTCTGATTGAGAGCAAACATCGCTGGCGAAAACTAAAAACAGAAATATCGCCATTAATGAAATATAATTCTCTCGCATTTTTTTATTCCTTTTATTCAGAATTTCATTGTTATGCACGAATTTCGGGATGGATTAAAATATGTTTATCCAAATTGCGCATCCCAGGGTAATGGAGTAGGGTGACAATTTCACTTCCAGTGGGAATTGGTCACCTACCTTGAATGCTTTGTAGGCGCAATTTCCATAGTAGATAAATTTTAGATTACCACTTATTCCAAATGATCCGATGTCGGAGATTATTCCAACGCCACCGCCATAAAATATGGGGCCTTCTCCTTTGTTAAAACCATTGCCGTCTTTATCAGTCAAATTCATATTAAAAGTCTTGCCAACAATTAGAAAGGGTGTCAATATCCGATCAGAACTTACGAAAATTGGACCTACCTCTAATTCCAAATCGAGAGCCGAACTCTGTAACGGGATCCACTGATCGCTGCCGTAGAATTTCAGCCAATTATGGCTTCCACCATGCCATGAAACCAGGCCCGACATTAATAAATACCTGAGGTTTATGGCAGCCCCAGTTTCCAAGCGAACCTCGAAAGCACTCTGATGGATTTTGCCCAAGCCAGCCTGTTCGAATCTTTTAAAATCAGAACTATTGAGATTTTCGTAACCAAATCCAAAGGAAAGCAGCAGAGAAAGGATTTTAAAATTTCTACGGGATGAGTCTCCTTCTGAGGAAGAATCCTTTCGGATTGAGGAAACCGATTGTTCAAGTTTTTCTTTATAATTCCCTGATAATGTCAATACAGGGCGGTTTTTGTTTTGGGGGCTATAGAGCATGACTTTGGTGAGAGCATTTGCGTGTGTCAAGGCGGGAATAATGCAGAAAGCCACAACAAAAAGACATAATGACATATTAAGAAATATATATCGTAATGAGCCAGCCCTAGGCTTGGTCAAAATTTCATAAAGCCATCCCTTCATGGATGACCTCCTTCCATTCATTTGGCAATAATTGATGATTGAATGCCTCTGCTTGACCCGCAACTGGCGATCAATTGACTGACTGGCCCTGTACGTCGCCAAACAATTCCGACTTGGCGATACCTTAAGTTATGATGCACTTTGCCCTATCACAATCACTTGCTGATATCCCATTCCTCTGCGAATTAGAGCCTATCATTTAATTTGTTATTGCCTTCCTAAGATTTACCGCCCTTGACCACCGCAGACGCTTGCCGCCTGAATTTCGTCAAATCTCATGGACCCCAACTTCTTAAAGTTAAGACGTATTTGGCCTCTTATCAACCCCTTTTTGATAAATATTTCCTCACCTACTGAATTGTCTTCTTTTTGGTTTGTTGCCACTATCCTATGATTCAATCCACCTTAAGGAAAAAAGACTCTAAGTCCCAAATAACGAATAAGCACGGCCCGGCGCCAAATTGCCCCTAGAGGGCCATCTCAGAGGATGTAGGGGATGGCCGAAAGGCCGTCTTATAGGCTTCTATTTCTACAATCCCGAGTTTACGGAAAGAGAAGTATTGACCCAGAGCAAATCCCGTTATAGCCAACATTGCCAGATAAATTTCTGTTATAATCAATTTCTTTCAAGATTGTCCATTCTTTGGGACAGATTAATGATCTTGTAATAAATGTAAACCACTAGATTTAGCTGCCATGTCCACCATTGGCGGGAGCCTAATGCACACTATCATGTGCATCAGTTGAGACTTGATATCATTTGTAAATCCCTATATTCCACAATCAATTAGCTTCATCACTGTAGAATCCGATTATGCAGCCGATATACAGGCTATATATAGCATCGTTCAACAGTTTCAGAAGGCTAAATCATTGCAGAATCTCTTTTTCATTTTTGTTCTTCTCGCGGTGCTTTGGTTTCTCTTCAGGGCATTCAGAAGAGATGCCGAAAGAAGAAAACAAGCTGCCCTGGATCGGGAAGCGTCCGAATCCAGGAGGCTTTCCGAGTGTGAAAAGGTAGTCCGCTATTTTGCCAATTATCAGGGTTATATCGCCCGGTCGGTAGTGTCCCGGGAAGAACTGGAAGAGCAAATTGATTCCAGCATGTCATCCGATGACCTCTGTTCTTTTATAGCAGGCCGCATATCCGCAGTTGGGGGAATTGAACTGGGTTTCCAGGGCATCGGACGAAGCGGCATACCGGTAATCCTCCCTGAGGAATACCGCGATAGGCACATTTATGTCATTGGCAAATCCGGTTACGGCAAGACGAATTTCTTACGATACATGATCATACAGGACCTGGAAAAGGGGAACGGCATCGGTGTCCTGGCTCCGGAATATGAGATGCTGACCGAGGAAATTCTGCCTTTCATTCCTGAGAACCGGGTCGAAGATGTCATCTATTTCAATCCTGCTGATCTGGCTCAACCGGTGGTTTTGAATCCGCTTCATATTGAGGCTGGCGAGGATATTGACCTTCATGTTGACGAAGCCTTTACCATTTTGCAGAGGATTGCGGGTGAAGGCGGGCCCAGAATGGATGAAATCCTCCGCCACACCCTTTATGCCCTGATGGAACGGCCCGGCTCCACCCTGCTTGATATCGAGCCTCTCCTTGACCGGCAGGACGTTACTTTGAGAAATGAGGTAATCCGCACTACTTCTGATGAGCAGACAAGGCAGTTTTTTCAGCATATTTATCCGCAGTTTCCCAAAGACGCCCATTTTCCCGTTGTCAACCGCATTGGACGAATAATCAGAGCCAGATTTGTTCGAAACTGCCTTTGCCCCCCAAAAGACACTTCTTTTAGCACATCTGAGGTCGCTGATAGGCTATTAAATATCAGGCGGGCTATGGATGAAAGCAAGATTCTGTTATTTAATTTGTCTGACGGAATCCTGGGTGAGGCGGCCAGCCAGCTCATCGGCCAGTTTATTGTCTCCAAATTCCAAACCGCCACCATGAGCCGGGCCAATGAAGCCAAGCAGACAAGGAAGCCCTTTTATTTATATCTTGATGAGTTTCAGAATTTCTGCGGAATAGCCTCTAAATCATATGAAAAAATACTCTCCCGGGCCAGAAAGTATAAACTGGGGCTTATCCTAGCCCACCAGCAGACAGGGCAAATACCTTTGGAGCTTTTGCGCGAGATATTCGGCAATGTCTCGACTATGGTTTCCTTCCAGGTCTCCCAGCCTGATTCTCTAAAATTATCAAAGGAATTCATTAATCAATTTGATTTTGAGATCGAAACGCTGGAGCCTGAGGAGCTATTAAAGCTGAATATCGGCCAGGCTTACTGCCGGATTGGCAGGAACACTTTTCCTTTGCGAGTGCCCAAAGTCGATGATCACCCGGACAGGGAAATGGCGGAAATTATTATTGAGACTTCCCGGCAGAAGTACGGCATACCAAGGATATTTCCCTCAACTGGGTCTGAGACAAGGCATAATCACCAAGGAGATGATCCCTTGGCCGGGCTGGATCCGGAAGAGGTATTTGATTGAAGAAGTCCGGTTTTAAAATTACTGCTCGGGACAGTCAGCTTCTGGTTGATTTATACAAACATCGCTTTTTGACTGTTTCCCAGCTGAAAGCCCTGCATTTTCCCTCTATGCAGACTGCCTACCGCAGGCTGAAGCTGCTTAAAAACGCCGGCTGGGTGGCTTCATTCACCGTTGCCAATATAAGCGAATCAATATTTTCTGTGGATAGAAAAGGATTGGAAGTAGTCGCGGCCGCTCTGGGAACAGAAGTGTCGGATTTGAGATTAACAGATATCAAATCCAAGCCAAGAGACTATTACTTTATGCGGCACTTTCTGGCCATCAATGATTTCAGGATAATCCTAAATCAAGCCTGTAGCCTGGAAAGGGTCAAGCTGTTGGGTTTTATCCCTGATTACTGTGGAGAGCGCACGGAAAAGGGCGGGATAGCCAAATATATCCGAGATGTTGTTTGCGACATGTCAGCAGAAAGGGAGCAAGTTTCTCATACTCCTGACGGGGTTTTTGCTCTGGAAAAAGCGGGTAAGGCGGCCCTGTTTTTTCTTGAGATCGATCGGGGAACGGAAACAGTTTCTGACAACGATAAAGGGGTTTTAAAAAGCCTGAGGTTTTATTCCAATTATTTGATTGACGGGGGCTATCAAAGGTATGCCAAGGATTTTGGCATTGAAGCTTTTAAAGGATTCCGAGCCCTTTATCTGACAACTTCTGAGGCCAGATTAGCGAATATTAGGAAAGCCACATTTGGGCTTCAGGTGCCCCAAAAAGCCAAGCAATTTATCTGGCTGGGGCTATTTCAAGATGTCACTTCGGAGAGTCTTTTTTCGCCTGTCTGGCGGTCAATTAATCCGGATGATAATAAGGTCTATTCAATAGGGGGAAAAACGTGATTTAATTGGGAGGTATTATGAACAAGAAATTGCGGGAAATGGAAGAAAAAATCAGCAAGTGCGATGACGCCGAATTGGTCAAAATGCTTGAGGAGAACTCTGCAAATTATGACCGAGATACCCTTATGATAGTAGAGTATGAAGCTGACAAACGGGGTGGGCTTTGGAAGCTTAAAGAGAAATTGATTAAAATTGAAGACGAAAGTCAGCAGAATCATGAAGCTTTTCGGTCCGTCGATGCGGGGAACTCAGAATCAAGGTCAGGCTCGACAGAGATTGGTATCCTCAAGGGCGGATCAAAAATCATTAAGGAAGAGCTGATTCTTAACGAATGGGGAACAGTTGTGGAGCATGGGGCCGGGCATGCCCAGGAAGTAATTCTGGATATTCATAAAAGGCTGCTGGAAGCCAAAATTCCCGGGGGCTGCGAATGGTTTTATGGATTGGTTAAAAGCTCAGGGCTATTTGCCAAGGTCAAACGCAATTTCCTTTTAGTGAATCTCAGGGAATTTCATGATTACCACATATATATCGGGATCAGGGATTATGGCAATTATCTGGACTGCTGCCGGTTTCTGACGGTTGAGCCGGGGCGTTTGAAAAGATGGCTTTCGTCGAAGATTACCGGGTATTCTGATGCTCTATCTGTGCCAAAAAATATTCTAGTTCATCAGGACATGAGGGCCTGGGTTACTATCGTTCACCACATAGTCATTGATGCTCTGGAAGAATTGATGACAGTCTTGGGTAAGGATCCAAGGCTTATTCAGCGGGGGAGTAAGGGATTTTTGGAGATTTGGTAAGCATTTTTCGGGCTTTTCCGGCGTTTAGTTCAGCCCTGATTCAATAATATTTCTGGGGTTCAACTGGGTCGCATAAGTTGCCTTTGGTCATGGTGCTGAACAAGTTTATCGAGTTAAGGTGTCAAGAGTAATTGCAGTTTGAATGCTATAATCTGATTGTCGAAAGATTCCCTCCTAATAATTTTTGGGCAATGATCTCCAATTTCGTGATAGCAAATGTCCAAATTATCACATGGGACCCAATAAAATTCCCTACCTATATATTATCAAACGCGGGATAAAGAGTCACTTGACTTTTAATGAACATGCACTTACATTAGCGACAATAATGGAAACATGATGCACTAGGTGCCATTTGGTGCATCGAAAACAGGACTCCTGATAGTGTCCGGGAAACGTGAGACTTGCCACCGTAACTCATTAAACCGCAGCGTTTCATTCTGAAACGCGGTCCTTCTGACTCTTAATCAGCGGGCCCAAGGTTCGAGTCCTTGATGGCGCATTTTGTTTTAATCCCTTAAAAATTCGCCGCAAGTGCTTGTGCAATTGGATCTTTTTTCCGGCCATAAAGGAGCGACCCCGGGTCAAGAATCCGCGGCCCCGCTTTTAATCGGTCTTTCCGCTTCTTCTTTTTCCCTGCACTCATCGCACAATGCTCCGGTACCCGGGCGCTGTGGCGTTATGATGGCTATATTGGCGGCCGTGGGATAATTTGAGCAATCCCGGCGCCAATGCCATATCTGACTCTTTCTTGCCTGAACGAATACCGCCATGTATTAAACTCCTTTAAAAATATTTTTATTTCTCTCGGAAAAAAGTTATCGAATTTGCCGGAAGAGTCCCTATCCCGCGCGCACCGTTCTTATATCATCGAGAGCAACGGCATCTTTATGGTCAAGGTCGTTCAATTGTATACACCAGACACTGTCAAAGCTCATTATGGCCTTATTCAAATCAAACTTCTTATTCCAGTCTGATTTCAGGGTAATCTTCATCCGTTTTGATCCCTGGATGCCGCACCTTAATATCAGGTCGTTAAGGGTCTGAGTTAAGTCGCTCATCTCTCGCCGCTGACGCGGAGTCTGGAGAAAACCTTGAAGCACGGTTTCGATGGACGATTCCTGATCCGCCATTATTTTTGATATGAGGTTTTTTATCATGGACCCGTAATCGCCGTTCACCCTGTCGGCCAGCATATCCAGGGCCAGTACCAGCAAAATCGCCTCATCAAAACCGAATCTGTCAAATTGCTTCTGCCCTTTTGAAAGAAGTCTGTAACCTCCGAGCCGGCGGTCGTACACTACCGGGAAATGGGCCGACGAAAGCACATTTACATAGCGATAAACGCTCCTTTCGGAAATGCGGCAGAGACGCTTTATCTCGGGAATCGAGACGGCCTGACGGTGGTAAAGCAGGTTGAGAAGCAAAAGTATTTTAGAAAATTTTTCCATAACTTTCAGAGGGTGAGGTGTCGTGCCACCGTCACCCTCTCATCCCCCCTCAGAGCCATTCAATGATCAGAAGTGCAATTTCGGTCAAAATGGTTGATGTGTCAGATGACACAATTTCGGGATTTTCCGTCTTTACGGTGTCAATGGTCGAAGTCGAATCGGCCTCCGACATCTGTAATTGAACCGGCGGCATTACGACTCCGATGATATCCTCCCCGGATGCCGGATTTGGAATAACGATAACGCCGCCGATTCCTATTAACAGCAAACTCATTAAGACAATAATGATCTGAAAAGCCCTGCTTTTGGGCATGCCGCCTCCAAATATGAATTTTCCCTGTGCCGGTATCAATTCGGGACAAGACAAGATTCATACCCGACGGTATGGCCGATGCGCGAGGCAGTTAAGCGGTTGATGGGGATTGAGTTATATGTATTTGGAGAAACCCGGGGTCAATTCAGCTCGCCAAAAAACTTGCCAAATTCGGAGACCATTTGGCTAATCGTTATATTACAAAGAGTTACGAGTGGCGAGAATTGCAGAAAATTGGCAAAATGGCAAACTTGGATTATGGCAGGTCTTTGTCAATTCGATATTTTTTTATTTTTCTTCGCAGTGTCGAAAGCGGAATGTTTAAACGGCGAGCAGTTTCGGACTGATTCCACCGGCAAAGGCGGAGCATCTCCCGTATTTTCCGTCTCTCTATAAGGGCAGCTTTATCCGGATCTGCAACCGCCAGTCTTGATTTTTCCCTTATTTCCGCCGGCAGGTCGTCGCAGTCAATATTTTTCCCCGGGTAATAAATGCAGCATTTTTCGACGAAATTTCTCAACTCCCGGACATTGCCCGGCCATGAATATGAACCCAGCGCATCAATACATGAATCGGAAAATATCGGCCGCTTCCTTTCGTCAGGGGAAAATAGCATCGAAAAATGATCAAGAAGCAGGGGAATATCGTCGGCTCGTTCCGAAAGAGCGGGAACATTTATGGTAATTGTATTTATCCGATAGAATAAGTCTTCCCGGAATTTCCCCTGGCCGATCAATTCCTTGAGATTCTTGTTGGTCGCATACAGGAACCTGATGTCGGTGGACAGGGTCCGGTTACTGCCGACTTTTTCGAATCGCTGATATTCGATAACCCTCAGAATCTTGCTCTGAATTTCCAGCGGCATGTCACCGATTTCATCGAAAAACAATGTCCCCCCGTCGGCCGCCCACAATTTTCCGTCCCGTTCATCGACGCCGGTGGCGGCATTTTTCGCCACGCCGAACAATTCGCTTTCAATCAGCGATGCCGATATCGCGGCGCAATTCAGTTTAATCAGCGGGCCGGAGGCGCGCAGACTCTGTTCATGAATCATCTGCGCCAGTATCTCCTTGCCGGTACCGCTTGCCCCCACGAGCAAAATACTGGCATTGCTCCCGGCTATTTCGGGAAATTTCGAAAACAAGCGGTGCATCGAGGCATTCTGGGTTATGAAAAACTGAGAGCCGCCGAGCTTCTGAAAATCCTCGGTCAATTGCCTGTTGTGAAACAGATGTTGACCATAAGCATTCACGGTGCGAAGCAGGACCGATATAAAATTAGCGATGGCATGGATAAAAGTAATATCTTCCGATTCAAACAGGGCCGGAATGGTATGATGATCCAGGTACAGGACCCCCTTCAGAATATTATCCTGTCTGATAGGAACGCATATCACCGATAAAATATTGTATGATACGATGCTCTTGAATCTCCTGGTTCTGTCGTCACTGAGAGCATTATCGATGATAAGAGGGGTCTGTTGCACGGCAACCGTGTTCACGATCGAATTGGAAAATTGCCTGATGTCTTCAAGGCAATTATCATCGCAATTAACCACCACCTTGACCTTCAATTCCGCCTGCGGGTCGGCCCGCATGAGAAGCACGCCGCGTTCCGCACCGGTTTCATCGACGGCGTAACGAACCAGTTTCGAGAGTGATAAATCGCGATCTTCGATACTATAGAGAATTTCCGAAATATGTTTCAGGGAGTTAACCAGATGATATTGATTATCGGCGCGGTCGGGCATATCCTGCAGGATTCGCTCGATTATTTCATTCAGAGCGGTATGACCGATCCTCTGCGCTTCCAGGTGCGCCTGCTGAAGGAATTTTCTGGCCAGTTTGTCCAAGCCCAGTTCTTTATAGATTTCGCCGATGCGGAAACAGAGGAGAAGGGAATTATATCGGTCTCCGGAATTATTGAGCACGCGATATGCCGTTTTTAGATGAACAAGAAATTCATTATTCTCCCGGTTTTTTGAGTTCTCGGCTTCAATAAGCTCGAGGACAGCCCTGAATATCGGCACCTTAGGCTCATTGCTCATGAATGAGTATCGGTCGGCATCGGATAGCACCCTCTTCTTGGCCGATTCGCCGCCATAGAGCATGATGTAAAATTGGCAGAGAGCAGCGTTTATATGATTCCTACCCACGATGAATCGGTCACAAAAATCCTCCAGCCCCTCCAGATCACTCGCGGTTTTGGCGTAAATATCCCGGATGGTTTCCAGGAAATCCAACTCCAGAAGCGAGGTCGAATCCTTAATGCTGTTGAAGACTTTCCGCGCCCTGAAAATGAAATCCTCAAACTGACCGCTATTGCCGGTGTACAGAGAGAGAAGAACAATGTTTTGATAAAGTTTGCCCTGGTCCCGATCGCTTTCCTCACCTGAATGGAGCGACAGGAACTGAAAAAACAGATCACGGGCCTCCCGCAACTGACCCCTTTTGAGCAGCAAGTTTCCGTGATAAATGCCATAATTTTGAAAAAATTTCCTGTCCAGGCCCATTATCTTTCCGTTTAAATACTTATTTAGCCAGTAATCGGCCTGCTCATAATCGGCCAATCGGGAGTAACTAATCATCAAATTCAAATATAGAGCCGACAGGTGAGCGTGATAGCGCCCGATTTTATTGGCAAGTTCAGCGGCTTGTTTGCCGCACTTTATTGAGAGAGTGTAACTTCCCGTCTGAAAATGAAAGACCGCCAGATTGGAATAAAGAATCACCAAATCCGCCGCTTCGCCCTGCTTCTTGGCATATGTGAGGGCCTTGTTCAGCATATCTATCGCCGCGGGAATTTGCCCCTGTCGATGAAGAATTGCAACCCGGGTGCTCAGAACTTTGGAGGCTTCAGCATACCAGCCGTCATCAAGGGCCTTCTCTAGCAACTGTGAAAGCAGGGCATCGGTCGTCTCAATTTCCCCCCGCGCGATTGAAAGCCAGGCCTCCTGCCGCTGAAAAATCCGGTAAAATTTCATGTCGCCGAGCCGTTCGCATAGGGCCTTCCCGGCGGAAACGGTCCTCAGAAAACTGTCGGTTTTTCCCAGAAGTAACTGCATCTGGCTCTGTTCATAAAACAACTGAATCTTTTCGGTCGAATCAGCCGGACAATGGGCAATCGCCGAAACCAAAAATTCCTCTTCTTCCCGGTTACGTCCCAATTTTTTGCTCAGGGCCGCCAGTTTTTTCTCAATTTGATATCTTAAATTGCCAAATTCCTCTCGCCCGCTATTCTTAATTAATAAATAGGCGGACTTCAGTGCCAGAAATGACAGGTACGGCCTGTCATCCTCCCGGCTTGATAAAATAGATTCAATTATTGATCTATCAATTTCCTGACCGCCATCGGGGAGCATCCTTGCCGCTCGGCCGAAATTGCCATCCATAACCTCCATGTTACTCAGGACACTCCAGGTCGATTCATCGGGAACATTAAGGTGCCAGGAGTCGCCGAATCTTTCCACTGCGGAAGCGGCCAGTAAAGTCTTAAAATGTCGAAAACTCTGATAGGGGTGAATCGCCATTTCCGCTGTCAGCAACTCTATCAATTCCAGCGGCAGACCGAAAATTCCGTTTCGGGAAGATATAATCTTCTGGGCATCATCGGGGTGATGCCTTGCACGGCTCCGGATTTTTCCGAAATCTGTCAATAATTTCATCGCGAGAAGATTCTTCTGCGCCGCGTCAAAAGACCCCCTGTCGATAATGCCATGCTTATATATAGCCGCAATTAATGACGGCG
Source organism: Candidatus Zixiibacteriota bacterium (assembly GCA_900498245.1). Taxonomy (NCBI): domain Bacteria; kingdom Pseudomonadati; phylum Candidatus Zixiibacteriota; species Candidatus Zixiibacteriota bacterium. Next base: position 80,139 of record LS998015.1, on the reverse strand, counting down.
GTCTTTGAACAGGGTCCTCGGCGATTAAATCTCTTACCAGATCGGCAATATTATTTCCCTCGATTTTCTGATCGGGAGAAAAGGAACAGGCCTTCTCCCGAAAGGCCCTTAGATATTTGTCCAGGGCAATTCCGATCGAGTAATTATCCGATTCAATTAAAACTTCCTCATTCTTCAGTATCTCCGGCGCGATATGTCCGGGAGTTCCGAATATTTTTAACGCGGGCGATGTACGGGATTTGGCCAGAAAATCGAGATCGATGAGAATAATTCTGATTTTATCGCCGGATATATCAATCTGGAAATTCTCGAATTTGAGATCGCAATGGACCAGCCCGAAAAGATGGAGATAGTCAATTATAGTAAAAATATCGACGAGCAGGTCGGGATAATGGCTCCAGAATAGACTCGGCTCAAGGGTCCGCCACTTCCCCGGATTCAGCAGGGGATATTCAATGAATGTCCGTTCATTGACCATGATCTTTCTTATTGCCGTCAATATTCGGCTGGATCGTAAAAGCTTCTGAAGCCCGAAGGATTTATCCAGAATGGATGATGCTTCATTGTGACCCAGGGCGCCGGTTTTGGAAATTTTTACAAAGCAGGGTGTTCCCGTTTTGACTTCCGTGGCGCGCCACGATTGAGTGATTTCATTTTCCGAGAGCGGCTTCTCAAAAGAAAAAAATTCGGATTCGGGTTTTTCAGATTCAATCTGCATTTGGCTTATCCCGATAAAATGGAGGATGCAAACCATTCCTCATTGGCGTTGTCTTTGAACATAATATAACTAATTCCTGCTCCATAGCAATAGGGTACGGCCAATGCCGTGATATCTCTCAAAAGGCGGGCAATGGTTATCCTTAAGCATCATAATGAAACAACTTTGCCGGCGGAGATCATATCCAGTTCAATCGCGAGGCCGTCAGCGATAAAGAGACTCCCATCGCCGCGGCAAACGCCATGGATATTCTTGAATTTTTATTAATTCAATGCCTGAAAAACGGATGCAGAATAATTATATGAAATTAAATTTGGCTCGTAATTTGAAAAAGCGATGTATATTCTAAATCAGGCTGCGAGGTTAATAAGATGAATTACCAAGCCGGGGAAAAAGATAATAATAAAACGGACCTCCCCTCCGTTTCGATAATGTATCAGGCACTGGTTGAACGCGATACGGCTTTCGAAGGGGTATTTTATGCCGGGGTCAAGACCACTGGGATATTTTGCCGCCCGACTTGCCCCGCCCGGAAACCGCGGGCCGAAAACGTGGAGTTTTTTCCTTCAATAAAGGAAGCAATAAGGGCCGGGTACCGTCCCTGTAGCCGATGTCACCCTCTGGAAAAAGATATTAAAGCTCCGAAACTGGTAGTCAAGTTGCGGGAGGCCATAGAGCGGTCGGATACCGGCAAAATGACCGATTCGGTCCTCAAAGAAATGGGCATTGAACCGTCCACCGCCCGCCGTCAATTCCAAAAATACTACGGGATGACTTTTCACGCTTATCATCGCGCCAGACGGATGGGGACCGCGCTCGATGAAATTCATGGCGGCGAAAGCGTCATAGGGGCGCAGTTGGAAAACGGCTTTGAATCATCAAGCGGATTTTGGGAAGCATTTAGGCAGGTTTTTGGAGCTCCCCCCAGCCAAGCCGAGAATATAAAATATCTTCAGGGTAAATGGTTTGACACACCGCTGGGAGCAATGGCCGCGTTCGGAAATAATGACGGCGTTCATCTCCTGGAATTCGTTGATCGTCGCGGTTTGGAGAAAGAATTGACGCATTTGCAGAAGAAAAGCGGATTCTGCATCGTTCCCGGCACCAATCCTCATCTGGAGCGGCTGGGACAGGAGCTGAAAGATTATTTCGACGGAAAATCATTGAAATTCTCGGTTCCTTTGGTAATCATTGGCACCCCCTTTGAAAAGAAGGTCTGGGATCTGCTTCGCACCATTCCGCCCGGAGAAACCTGGTCGTATGTGCAAATGGCCCGGAAACTGGGGCGCCCGACAGCAACCCGGGCGGTGGGGATGGCCAACGGCAGGAACCATCTGGCGATAGTCATCCCCTGCCATCGAGTAATTCGGGCTGATGGGGAATTATGCGGCTATGGCGGCGGCATCTGGCGGAAAAGGTGGCTCCTGCATCACGAAAGCCGAGTCTCAGGAAAGAATCCTGAGAAAATCACCCCTGCGGCCCGGCAATCTTCGCTGGATATCTGAAGTAAAAGCACTGGGCGAAGCGTCTGTTGAATATCCCTGTTATGGTTCAACGGGACCCCTGGTTCTCCCTGAACTTTCTACTTGTTAAATTTTTCGAAATCGGCTTGACGGTGCTCAAAGAAAGCGGCGAAGGCTTCCGCTGCTTCGGGTGAGGCCAGTCTTTTCATCAGTAATTCGGCTTCTTCGGAAATCGTGTCTTTTATTATTTGCCCATACTTTCGCTTCAGCATAGCTTTTGTCAGACGAATCGAAGTCTGCGACTTCAGGGCCAATTTCCTCGCCTGCTGTTCCGCATACTTCAGAACCTCGGAATCTTCCAGAATGCCGTTTATCAGCCCCAACTCCTTGGCCCTTTCTGCTGAGAACGGCTCGCCGAGGAACAGCAATTCTGTAGCATTTCTGGCCCCAACCAGAGGTGGCAAAAGAAAACTGGATCCGGCTTCGGGGCATAATCCCAGATTGACAAAAGGCAGGAGAAATTTAGAGTTTTTCCCGGCATAAACCAGGTCGCAATGGAGAAGCATGGTGGTGCCGATCCCGACCGCAAGCCCCTCAACCGCCGCAATAACCGGCTTTTCCATCTGGCTGATCGCGTTCATAAAGGCAAAGACGGGGCTGGATTTGTCACGGGGCGGGTTTTCAAGAAAATCTTTCAGGTCGTTACCGCTGGTGAATGAACCTCCGGCGCCGCCAATAAGGATAATCCTGACATTTTCATCGATTTCGGCCTGCGAAAGAAACTCCGTCATCTTTGAATACATGGCGACAGTCAAAGCATTTTTTTTCTCGGGGCGATTCATGATTATTCTCAGAATATGGTCGCTCAAGAAGGTGTCAATTTTATCTGATGATTTATATGACTGAGCCAATTTTTCCTCCATGATTTGGGGTATAAGCGAAATCTAACCTTATTGTATTTCGTCCGCAATTATTTTTGGGGGGAGTCCCTGGCTGATTTCGTCATCAGGCCTAATGAGGGGGTGCTGTCTATTCCGGATTGAATGAGACCGATAAAACCGTATTAAGCAGAAATCCCCCGCCGGAGTCGACAGGGTTTAAATCGTCTTGACAAATCACTGGAAATTGTTATAATATCAGCCCCTGCCGAAAGCAGGGAAGTTTTTTATGAATTTGACGATATAGGGATAGGTTTCCACTCCCCTGTAGCTCAGTTGGTAGAGCAGGTGACTGTTAATCACCGGGTCGCAGGTTCGAGTCCTGCCGGGGGAGCTTTTCTTTTGTCTCCTGAAATCTCAGAAAACGCCGATTTCTCAGTTTGATTTGAGAATGACGCCGAAATTCTTGCGGCCGTTGAGGGCGATTTTCAAAGGCCCCGGTAGAGCTACATGCCGCAGGTGATCCGTTTCCGAGGCCGCGCCCAATCCGTCAAAGTCATCCAGGTTGATGAAATCCCCCGATCTCAATTTGGGATTGATCGTCAGGTAGCCGATCCCGAATGACGTGATATTTTGGAAGAAATGCGAACCCTGCGACGGGTCGACATGCATGTCTTCAAATCCCGTTTCGACAATGCATCGAACCCCCGATATCTGCGCCCATTTGACCGGTATCCCCAGCCAGGGGTCGGAACTCCCCCAGCGGCCCGGGCCGATTAATAGATAGGGCCGCTTCCTCTGTTTCAAATCGGCATTGAGCTGGCCCATCTCTTCCGCCATTTTCACGGTCATGTTGCGCTCGAATTTGTCTTTCTTAACATAAACAACATCCCTTATATCCCGGATGAAGCCGTTCCCCAGCGCCATGTTCGATACACAGACAGCCTCTTTCAAGTCGATGTTGTCTATTTCTATTTCCTGAATTTCGGAACCCAGCACGAGGGGACGAATCTGCAGGAATGCGAATTCATGCGGCTTCCCCGATCCCTCGGAAAGGTTGACCGCAAACTCGATTTCGACCGGGCACGACGAAGCCGCCGTCCCGACTTTCAAGAGGAACGACGTAATTTCGGCCAACGGAAAAATATTGCCTTTCAATATCCCGGCCATGCTCACCAGCTTGATACCGGGACGGGAGATACCGTCATAAATGGCATCGTTTTCCCGGGAATAAACCGAGCCCACCGAGTACAGAGTCCCATGCTTGGCGGCCGTCTCAATATCGAGTGTCACCAGATCGATGGAATCAATTTCTGCGCCGCGGGATTTCGGCCCGGCATGGACCAGATCGAGAGCGAGAAATTCCTTTGGGGAATTATCCAGATAATCATCGGGAGAAAAAGACTGAATCGGCTTGGTCGGAGCGGCCGGGCAGAAACGGATACAGCGCCCCCCGTCGACCACCGCTTTCCCCATCCCCAAAGTTACCGAGACTACCCCGTCTTCGGGTCTGATCCCCGGCATCGGGTAAAAATTTATGGAACGGCCGACCCCGGCAAAATTGGGATAGAGATATGTATCATGCTTGCGGCCGGCAATCTGCTGGACAATCACCGCCATTTTCTCTTCCTCAAGACGATTGGGCAGTGACTCCATATAGGCCTTGGGATCGGCATGATAAGTAGACGCGTAAACCATCTTAATGGCGTTACATAGTTCTTCCAGACGAACTTCCGGATCATCGTTATTGTTCGGAATCATGAATGTTTTATAGATGCCGGCAAACGGTTGATAGGAGGCGTCCTCCAGGAGGCTGGAGGACCTAATCGCCAGAGGATAACGAATCAAGTGAAGATAGTCCCAGAGGTTTTCCAGTATATCTGGCGGAAATTCGGCGTTCAGAAAGGCCCGGGTGATTTTCTCATCATCGGTTTCCTTCAGCGCATATGACAGAAGTCCCGAGGATTCCATAAACCGATCAAAAACCCCTGTCGCCAGGACGGCCGTGGGAGGTACAAATATCCTTACATTGGGAAAGCGGTGCTCCAGGCGGTACAGATTGATTATCGAATTGATAAAGGCCAGCCCCCGTCCTTTGCCCCCGAGTGATCCTTTGCCGATCCGCACAAAACCGCTGCCGCTCTCGAACATATGGCTGGAAAATTCCGAGACGATACCCGATATCGATTTCTGCCGAAAAGCGCGCAGTACTTTTAATAGATCCTGTCGGAGATTGGCCGGGTCGCTGTCGGCGGTCCGAATAAGGTTCCGTATCGCTTCGGCCAATTCGAACTCCGTTCGCGCCATGAGCCAGGTGGAAAAATCGTAGCGGCTGATATTATAAAGAAGATTTTCATCCGGGACGGCCTGGATGGCCCAATCCAGCGTCCGCAGATCGGGCACACGGCTTATAACCTGCCCGTCAGGTTTCTGAAAAACGAAATCGCCGAAACCAAGATGCTGTTGCATAAAATTCCGCAGATTGGCCAGAAGCATCGGGGAATTCTTGTCGATAAACTCCAGATTGACCTCTGCGGCCTGGTCCGCATTCCGATCGTCCGACTGCATCAGAATCGGGAGCGCCGGGGTTTTTTCACGCAATTTCCGGGCCAGTTGAAAACCGGCGGCCGGGTCGACTTTCCCTTCCCGGGGAAAGGCCGCATCGACAATGACTCCGAGAAGGTTGTCCCGGTACCGCTCGCAAATTCTTAAACCTTCTTCATACGTGCGGGCCAGAAGGACCTTGGGACGAGCCCGCATCCGCATGATTTTCTGTCCCCGGTTGGCGCTTTCGGCGGTCAGGGCATGGGACTGGTTGAGAATCTCGGTGTATAGCATCGGGAGATATGAAGAATAAAACTGAATCGAATCTTCAACCAGCACGATACTCCTGATTCCCGCGGTTTCGGCATCATGAGCGGCATTCATGCGATCTTCGATATATTTTATAATGGCCAGGAAAAGCCGGACATCACCGAGCCACATGAAGACCGTATCGATATTTTTCAGATTCTCCGGACGCGGCAAAATACTGAGTTCCCGGGCGCTGCAGGCCAGTAAAATGACCGGAATTTCGGGCGCGATTGTATGAACCGCTTCCCCGAATTCCTCCACATTCATCTCCCCCACCCGCATCATGGAAATCACCAGATCGAATCGTTCCGTACGCAGTCTTTCGAGCGCTTCATCGGCGGTCGAAACCCTTTCAATCGAAGGCGTAAAACGAAGATCAAAATCGAGATACTCGGTGAAAAGCATTTCCGAGAGGCGGCCGTCCTCGATGATTGTGTAATGGTCGTATAAACTACTGACAAGAAGAAGATTGCTCACCCGGCGCGGCATCAATGCATCATACGGGACCTCCGGCTGAATGGAGGCACCGATTATTTCGCTTAGAAGTCGATCCAGCATAGATCAGAGTCCGGTAGGCAAGGAAAGGCTCTTACTGCTCCCAATAATCTTTATTCTCAAATATCAAAATTATCGACGGTATAGATATAACATTTATTGCCCGGAAAGACAAGGCCTATCGCCCGCTCGGCGGGGAGGATTGCCCCGTTATTTTGCCTCTCCCGGAGAAAAAGTGCCCAATGTCAGTTGCGTTTTGGGGACAATTATATAATATTATAAAAAGTGTGTCGGTTTGCCATTTTTTGACAAAGTGATAGTTCCTTGACCTCGGTCACTTTTTAGGTTCAACAGGTTTGCCTTATGGAACGAGATAGCCAGATTTCATCGAAAGTTCCGAATCTGAGAGGCAATGTTCTTTTTGGCTTTCGGGAACTTTTGCATAAACTGCTTTCCTACGCCAACCTTGAATACTCGCGCCTTGATTTCCTGCGCCGGATTTCCTCCTCAATACTCCTTTTCTCCGGCGCCGATATGTTGAGCATACGCATTGATGAGGACGAGAAAATAACCCGCTGCCGGGCCCAGTATGACGGAAAAGGTGATGTCCTGACAGAATTGATTTTGCCGCATCCCTCGGGGGACGGCCCCGGGAAAGGTGAAACGGAACTGGATCCGATTCCAGAATTGCTTCTAAANGCGATAATTGCCGGAACTATCGCCGCTCCATCCAATTATCTTACCCGAAGCGGCAGTTTCTGGATCGGCGACACGGCCCGCCCTATTCTTGTCCACGGTGTCGACACCGACACCGCCGACAGCACCGTCATAATTGCCGGCGAATTTCTTTCAATAGCCCTTATTGTTGTTCCCATAAGCGCCGTCTCGCGCGGCTACCTGTTTCTCTCGAGCCGCAAACGCGATTTCTTTTCCCGCGAAGATATTCGTCTTTACGAGACAATTGCCGAAACTCTGGGGGCCGCCCTGGCGCATCAGAAGGCCCAGTGGGCCCTGCGCGAGAGAATAAAAGAGATGACCTGCCTGTACGGCATCGCCAATATTGCCGGACAACAGGGGATTTCCCTGGAACAACTGCTGACCGAAATCGTCCAGCTTCTTCCCCCGGCCTGGCAGTATCCCGAATTCACCCGGGCCCGCATATCCCTCGACGGCAAAACCTATGTTTCCCCGGAGTTTCAGGAGGGTGTCGATCGCCAGATTGCCCCCATTATGATAGACGGAAGTAAGCGCGGCGCGGTCGAGGTCATTTATATTTCCCAGCAGCCAATATTTGAAGAGGGCCCCTTCTTGAAAGAAGAGCGGACCCTCATTAACGAAGTTGCCCGGCAAACCGGGATCATTATCGAACACTGGGAAACCGAAAGCGAGAAAAGCCGGCTCGAAGAACAACTCCGCTATGCCGATCGGCTCGCGACCGTCGGTCAGCTTTCGGCCGGAGTGGCCCATGAACTCAATGAGCCTTTGGCCGCCATTCTCGGGTTCGCCCAGCTCATAAAAAACTCCCGGGGACTCCCTCCTCTGGCGGCCCAGGATGCGGAAAAAATTGTCAACTCCGCGCTGAGTGCCCGGGAAGTCATAAAAAACCTGATGATCTTCACCCAGCAGATGCCGAGTCAGAAATCATTTGTCGATCTGAGCCAGATTGTGCGCGAAAGCCTTCCTCTCTTGGAATCCCGATGTGTTGCTGAGAATATCGTCATTGATCAAAATCTGGCCGATGGCCTTCCCGCTATCTGGGCCGACCCGACACAACTCAATCAGGTCCTGATAAATCTATCCGTCAATGCCGTTCAGGCCATGCCCCGAGGGGGGAGACTTTCCATCAGTACCGGGTTCGATGATAAGTATGTCCGCCTGATTGTCGAGGATACCGGGATCGGCATCCCCCAGGATATCCTCAACCGGCTCTTTATCCCTTTCTTTACGACCCGTGATGTCGGCCGCGGCAAGGGGCTGGGCCTTTCGGTAGTGCACGGCATTGTGACCGCTCACGGCGGGACCATCGAAGTGCACAGCGAAGTCGGTAGAGGATCATCATTCGTCGTTCGTCTTCCTTTAGAGAATAAAGAAAAGGGATGACATGGTACGGCCGGTTCGCTGCGATCCGATTCTCGTGGTTGACGATTCCGAAGTGACCCGTGAACTTATTCATCGGAACCTGGCTTCCAAAGGATATAAGGTCATTGAAGCCCCCGATATTTCCGCCGCCACGGAAACCCTGAAAGAGCAGAAGATATCACTGGTCATTACCGATTTGAAAATGTTCGGTGGTTCGGGACTGAATCTGATAAAATACGTCAAAGAAAATTTCCCGCGGACCGAAGTCGCCATAATTACGGGATATCCCAGTATCGAGACGACCGAGGCCGCTCTTAAAATGGGGGCTGTCGCTTTCCTCTGCAAGCCATTCACCCGGGAAGAATTGTTCGAAACCGTGGAGCAGGCTCTTGCCGCCCGAAAGAAATAGAAGAAACGTGCGAAATTTTTTTCTCACTTGTTTCGATTCTGCAGCCCGGCCGGCAACGGCCCGAGCGGTGTTTCATGGCTGATAGTCCCACCAGTGGTTTCTTTGTTTCCGACTTGCACGGCCAGACCGAGCGATATCGGAAGCTCTTTGAAATCATATTCAAAGATCCCCCCTCATCGGTTTTTATCGGCGGTGATTTTATGCCGTTATCATATGGAATCGACGCGGCCTTTCCCCGGGGTTTCATTCACGATTTCATGATTCCTGAACTCGCGTCCATGAAAAAGCGGATGGGAGAAAATTATCCACGCATATTTTTGATAATGGGAAATGATGACATCCGCGCCGAGGAACCGGCCGTACTGGAAGTGCAAAATCTCGGTCTTCTGGAATACATTCATAACCGGACTGTTACCGTTGGCGGTTACTCTATATATGGATATGCTTTTGTCCCTCCGACCCCGTTTCAGCTCAAGGATTGGGAACGATATGATGTCTCCCGTTTTGTCGATCCCGGCTCCATATCTCCCGAAGAGGGGCGCTATTCGGTTCCGGTGAGCGACCGGGAGAAAAAATATTCCACCATTAAGACCGATCTGGAGAATCTGACACAGGAAAGGGATTTGGAAAAGGCGATATTTCTCTTCCACGCTCCGCCCTATAAAACGTCACTGGATCGAGCCGCCCTGGATAATGTTAAGGTCGATCATGTTCCTCTCGATGTCAACACCGGGAGCATCGCTATCAGACAGTTTATTGAAACCCGTCAGCCCCTGATTACACTGCATGGTCATATTCATGAATCGATTCGTCTCACCGGCCGCTGGCTGGATAAAATCGGCCGCACTTATCTGTACGGAGCGGCGCATGACGGCCCAGAGTTGGCCTTGGTAAGTTTCGATTTTGAATATCCCGATTTAGCCCGGCGGATTCTTATTTAGTTGGGTCGCTTTCGTTTTTTAGAGGCAGGCGGCGGGCGGCATCGGAGGACGCTCCGATTTTAACCGCGTAACTTGATTTTGCGGCGATATCGGCATCGGTAATAATATGGACATCCAGAAGGCCGCCACTGCGATGACCGGTTTTTTGAAAGTTGATCTCATCGAACGCCAGGCTCCATCCCTCCAACCACAGGAGCAGTTCTTTACGCTGGTGTAGTGAGCCGTCAAAATGAATCAGGATATCTATATCCGAGGCCGGACCGGCGGTGGCATTCTTGGTACTGCCCATGACATACACCGCTTTGACACCGAAACGAACCGGATCAAGTTCGGCGGCCATTCGTGCCGACGCACTCAAGCGCCATTCCCAGTGATTATCCTTGTCCTTATTATGTTCTTTTGTCGAATCCATTACTCTCCCGGACACCGGTTTTTCGCCGCCAAAATAGCCGCCCCGATTTCAGGAATAATCTATAAAATTCGTCCCCATAGAAACAGAAAAAAACTCCCCTCTTTCGCAATGGCTCGAAATTATCCGCCTGAATAATTTTGATTCCCTGCCGCCCCGATTTCATACCATCTCGTTTGGAAATTAATTGCAACAAGGCATATATAACTTCGTATATTTCAACCGGATAAATTGAAAAACAGCCATTCACTAAAGGGAGTTTCATGAAACATCGATTAATGATTGTGATTCTTGTCGGCGTTTTCTGCCTGCTCGGCGCCGATATGAAAGCGGCCATAACTGATCCGTACGAAATAATCAACCGCTGTTACCAGGCCTCAGGGGGGCTGGACAAACTCAAAACCCAGAAAACATCTTATGTCGAAGGGAAAATAATTATTGTCGGGGCCGGCATCGAAGGAACCTTCAGCAAATGGAGTGAAATTCCGATCAAGAGCCGCCAGGATGTCGATCTCAAGGTCATGAAAGTTGTCAGCGGTGACAATGGCGATTATGCCTGGAGTGTCGATGCCAACGGCAAGGTGCAGATTGCCCGCGACAGCGTCACCCTGAAGCAGCGCCGCATTCAGGAGCTTTACGCCGACTATGATCATCTCAATCGGGATTCGAAAAATTTCCGGATTACCTATGTCGGAACCGACACCGCCGGAGGTTCCGTCTGCTATGCGGTCAGAATCGCCAACACCATCAACACCGACACGGTATTGAACTATTATGATACCACCGGTTTTCTCCTGAAAAAATCGGTCAGTATCAATCCTGAAGGGGAAAATATTACCTGGTACAGCGATTACCGACCGGTCGACGGCATCCTTAACGCCTTCCGCCAGGACGCCCTGTCCCTTCCGACCGGGCAGAGGCAGACGGTGGAAATGACCAAATTCGAAGTCAATATCCCGATTGATTCATCGCTTTTCGAGCCGCCCAAACAGGATGTGCGCGATTTTAAATTCGCCAACGGCAAAAGCGCGGAAAATATCCCTTTCCAATTTATCGAACGTCATATATACCTGAATGTAACTATCAACGGCAAAACCTCTCTCTGGATACTCGATTCCGGCGCCGGGCGATCGGTGCTGGACAGCACTTTTGCCGCAAACGCGGGCCTCAAGATGGAAGGCAATATCAAGGGTCAGGGGGTCAGCCGCGTCGTGGATGTGTCCTTCACTACCATTCCGCAATATTCGCTCGAAGGTTTGGAGATCGATCAACAGAAAATAATGGCCATCAGTCTTCAAGGGTTGTTTCACAAAATCATGGGGCTTGAAGTGGCCGGGATTCTCGGGTATGATTTCCTGTCGCGCTTTGTAACCAGAATTGATTACGCCAAAGAACAAATATCATTTTATGACCCGGACAGTTTTTCTTACAGTGGCGACGGCACAATAATCAACGCGCCGCTCTCTCAGGACAATATGTTTCATGTTCCCATGACGGTGGACAGTAAGGATAGCGGTCTCTGGAACCTTGATCTCGGGGCCGGCAATGTCGATTTTCACTTCCCCTACGCCGAAAGTATCGGTCTTATAAATCAAAAGGGAATAGATGCTTTAGGTTTCGGCGCCGGCGGCGATATGCATACCCGCTCCCGGAAATTCACATCCATCAAATTCGCCGGCTTCACTCTCGATAAGCCGATAATATCGTGGCCCCTGGAAAAAGGCCAGGGGGCGTTCTCCGGCCGCGAACTGGTCGGCAATATCGGAAATGATTTGCTCCACAATTTTGTCATTTATCTCGACTATAAGAGAGGTCAGGTTATTGTGGAGAAGGGGGCCGCTTTCGGACAATTCATTCCCAGGGACAATAGCGGTCTGCAGGTCGGGTATGGCGACAGCGATCAGGTCGAGGTTCTTTTTGCTTCACCGGGAACCCCCGCCGACATAGCCGGTTTAAAAATTGGCGACATAGTTCAAACTATTAACGGCAAACCGACGAAAGATTATGATGGCCTCATCGCCATTCGCAAACTTTTGCGCGAGAAGCCTGGAACGGTGTATGATCTGAATGTAAAGCGGGAGGACAAGACTCTGACTTTGAAATTGGTCCTCAAAGATTTATTCGAATAGTCTTACAGAGTCATATTGCCTGAATTGAAAAGCCGGCAGGAGTTGAGAGCGCTCATAGCAAAAAAATTCCTGCCGGTATTTTTATGCCTGGAGTAAAGCGGTCGACCTCATCTTGAACTTGACAAAATATGCCCTCCCCGTATATTAAATTATAGATATATCAAATTCCATCTTATAGATAACGAATATCGCCACAGGGAGGTTTGGTTATGTTCAGGACAATATTCATCCTAATTATTTCCGCCTTGCTTTGGGCAGTTTCGGAATCAGGCGCGGTCACTCTCCATGTTCCCGCCGATTACATAAATATACAGGATGCCATTAATGCTTCCGTCAGCGGCGATACCGTCTTGGTTGCGCCGGGGCGATATGCGGTTAACCTCAATTTCTACGGGAAAAACATTGTCCTGACCAGCGAGGCGGGGCGCGACTTGACCTTTCTCGACCCCGGGGGGGCAGAAACCCACATCATCAGTTTCACCAACGGAGAATCGGCGGCGGCCGTTATTGACGGTTTCACTTTCGGAACCAAAACCTTTACCTGTCGTGCCATCAGTGTTTATGGCGCCTCTCCGACTATTCGCAACAATATCTTTCGGAAACATCATAGTCTCGATGGCAGTTCACCGGTCCTCTTTATCGGCAGCGGTTCCAACTCGCTGGTAACGCACAATCTTTTTTATGACAATACCGGTCCGGCCATGAATGCCTGGATTGAGATGGCCGGCGCGGTTAATTTTGTAAACAATACCATCTTTGGCGGGACTACCGGACTTATGGCGGCATCGGCCTCGACGATTGTCAGAAATAATATTATAACCGGCTGCCAGGTCGGTTTATACAGCCCCGGCGGCTGGACGGTAACGGAGAATTATAACGATATCTGGGGCAATTCCCAAAATTATTCCGGTCTCTACGCCAGTCCCTTTGATATCTCCGCCGATCCATTCTTCCTCGATACGCTGAGTCGCAATTTCTATCTGCACCGGGCTTCAGCCTGTATCGACGCCGGGCATCCGTCGCTTCCGAACGATCTCGACGGTACCCGTATTGATATCGGGGCCCTCCCCTTCGATCAGAGAATTCCCTCGGCTTATAATCTCAATCTGGGAAGCGAAGATATCGCCCATGTATTGAATCACACCCCGACCATTCATTGGATGTTCTATGATACTGTTAATATGACTCAGGCCGGATACGAAATCGAAGTTGGAACCGACAAGGATTGGGCGAGCGCCGAGACATGGCAGTCGGGACAAATAATAACTTCGGATACCTTTGCCATATATTCTGGCACGGCCCTGGAAAACGGGATCACATATTATTTTCGAATCCGGGTGAGCGGCAACGGCACCGACTGGGGCGCATGGACCGAAGCCGCTTTCACTATGAATGCCCCCCCTGAGGCCCCGGATCTGCTTTGGCCGTTGAATCAACTCGTCAGTATCGAAGCGGTGCGCCTAATCGTGAGAAATTCGTTTGACGCCAACGGCGATGAACCATACTATGATTTTCAAATTTTTTCCGATCCGGGATTGACCCAATTGGCAATATCGGAGGCGGGAGTCACTGAGCAGCTTGATTCGACCCGATCAAGTTTTTATGATCTGAACGATGTCGGGACCCAATACTGGTGGCGGGCCCGGGCTGGCGATCAATATGATGTCGGAGAATGGTCCTCGCCGATGACTTTTACCCTGCGGAACCCCATCTCCTTCAATGTCCGTACTTCATATCCAACCATACAGGCCGGCATCGATTCGGCTCAGGAACGCGATACCGTTCTGGTCGCTCCCGGCACCTATACCGGTGACGGCAATCGGGATTTGACGTTTCGGGGCAAACGAGTCATTTTAAAATCGGAGAGCGGGCCGGAGGTCACAATAATAGACTGTGAGGCCGGACCCATGAATGCCCATTGGGGATTTTATCTGCATGATTCTGAAGATACCCTTACGGTTATTGACGGGTTTACGATTAAGAATTCTTTTACCGACGAATTGGGGGCAATTTTCCTGATTGCCGCATCGCCGACTATTCGCAATTGCATCATAACCGAAAATGACGGATCCGGAATTTATGGAAGCAGCGGGGCCAAACCGGTTATTGATAGCTGCATCATTTCGAATAACACTCTGAACGGAATCAATTTCGGCTATATGCACCTCTCGGGAGCCGTCATTTCCAATTCCCTCATAAAAGGCAATGGCATGAACGGGATATGGATCTTTATTTATCCCGGATCGAGCGTCTTCAATTGCACCTTTGTCGGCAACGGGGAAGCCGGGATATTTATGGAAGCGGAACCCCCCAAAGCAATGCAGCCCGATGTTGATTCCACGGTTATTTCCAACTGCCTTATAGCTTATAACAAGTATGGTATTTATAAAGGTTGTTGCTGGTTTCCGGTATATGCCATAAGGTGCAACGATGTCTTCGGCAATGACAGCGGCAATTTTGTCTCTTTGGCGGAGCACGGCGAAGATGAATTCGGTAACCTGGAACTCAACCCCCAATTCTGTGATTATGCCGCCGGTGACTACCACATTTCGGCCGCCTCCCCCTGCGCACCGGCCAATAATAGTTGCGCCGTATTGATGGGGACCTTTGGAATCGAATGTCTTATAATGTGCGGAGATCTCGACGGCAGCGGCGTTTTGAATATCCTCGATATCAGCTTCCTGATTCAATATCTATATAAGCACGGGCCGGAACCGGACGATATAAATATGGCCGATGTCAACAATTCCGGGGCCATCAACATTCTCGACGTGGCCCATCTGATCAATTATTTGTATAAGAGCGGCCCGGCGCTTGATTGCCCCTGATTCAAAGCCGGCCGGGGCTCCCCTGAACGGTGGCTATTGATACGGAATTCACGGATCCCGACTTACTGACGCACCCATAACTTGCACTTTAGTTGATGGCGGCATTATTCATTTGACGATTGGTATTCTTCAAACCAGAAAAAGCCGAATTCTTTCACCATCGCCAGGAAATCATCGTTTCCTTCCGGCATTAAGTCGGCCGCATAATGTAGTCCAAAATAATTCTGAATGGCGTTGAAATATCCCTGGTTCTTGACCCGCTCCACGGCAATCTTGGCAAATTGCTCGCCCCGCACCCGCCGGCAAACCGTTTCGTACCGTTCCAACCGCTCCGCCGTCAGTTCTCTTTTGAATCCGGGATATTTATTCTCGAATGCTGTCTTTATCTCGGTATCATTCATTTTATGGTACTTGCCGTCATGCACTATCGTTTTTACTCCCAGCTTCTTCTTCGGCATCGGACGCGCCTTGGGGTACCCGAGACTTAAAAGAACCACCGGAAAGACCCCCTCCGGCAGGTCGAAAATCTGCCTCAATTCCCGAAAACACTCCAGAACCGTGCCGACATAAACCGAACCGAGGCCGAGAGCATCAGCGGCCGTGCAGATATTCTGGGCGGCAATGATTGTATCTTGAAAGGAAATCCAGAAGTGGCGGAATGATGAGGTCGCCGAAAACGGGGCTTCTTCTATTTCGGCCCAACATTTCAGCCGGTACCAATCGAGGCAAAAAAGCAGATCGACCGGGGCTGTGGAAATAAACTCCTGCTCGCCGCACAACCTATCCACTTCTTTTTTGACCGCCGGGTCGATAATTTTAATAATCGAAAACGGCTGTAAATTCCCGCCCGTGGCGGCCCGGTTGCCGGCTTCAAGTATCATAGCCAGAACATCATCGGGGATTGGCCTGTCATAAAAACTACGACAACTGGATCGTTCGATCAGAAGCCGCATTGTTTCGTTGGGGTATTTTTTGGACGAGGAGTCATCTATTCCGTGGTGGGACATTTCCTGGTCGGCCATATTTTCTCCCGTAGTAAAGAGTGAGAGGTAACGGTTCAATTTTAACTAATATATTGATCCGGAACAGGTTCCGCAATCGGCCAGGGATATATTTTTAAATTCCGGGGAAATGAAAAGCCCGACAGTGCGGAACCGTCGGGCCGGTAAACTGTTGGGATTTACTTAACGTCACCCCAACTAATATGTTAGAGCGCCGCTAAGTAGCAGCCACCTCACTATGTTCCGTATTTATCAAGACTGGACCACCTCCTTTCTTGTGTATTTCCAATTTAAAACAGATTAAATATTTGGCAAGAAAAAAATCGACTTTCGGCTTAAACTGATTATAAATTGGTCTTGATTTGAACAATTCTGCATGGTTTTTTGCGTAAATGATTTATATGGAGAAAGGATTGGAATGAAAACCGGTCAGGTCATTATCTTAGGCATATCAATTGTCGCCGCCTTCCTTATTTTTGGCATCTTTTTTTATGCGGCGCGGGGAAATCAAAATACTGTCAGTGTCGTGGGGGCGGCTACCAAACGTTTCGATTCCGATATCGTGAAATGGCGGATAACATTGAATCGGACTTCAGATATTAAAGAACTCAGCACCGGGTACCGTCTGATCCAGGCCGATCTACAGGTTTTAAAGGGCCTTCTTAAGGAACGAAATATCGATGACAAAGATATTTCGATTCAGCCGATAGGTACCGATCCGGTCTACGGTCCTCAGGGGCAGACCTCGAATTACAATATCAGGCAGAGTCTGTTTGTCGTGACAGCGAATATCGCGGCCGTGGAGGAATTGGCCCTCAATCCGGCGGCGCTTCTCGACAAGGGTGTAATTATGCAGAATTCCAATCTGGAATATCTGAACTCCCAACTGGCGGAAATAAAAATGGCCCTTCTTTCGGAGGCCACCAAGGATGCCCGCAAGCGGGCCGAGGAAATCGCCAAAAATTCCGGGGCGTCGCTGGGTACCGTGACCTCCCTGAAAGCCGGGGTGTTCCAGATCAATGAGCCGTATTCCAATGAAGTCAGCGATTACGGCATGTATAATACTCAAACCAAAACCAAGGATATCACCGTGACAGTACGGGCATCGTTTATAATAAAGTGATCATAATGGTACAATATCTATGCGGAACCGGATTGAATTAAAAAAGAACCGCCTCGCGCGAATTTCCCTTCTCTCCGTCTCGTTTTTTGTGGCGGTCATAGTTCTCATCGGCTGCGGGAAAAACAAAAAGACCGAAACCCCGGCGCCGATTTTAAGCCCGACTGTTGAGGTCAAAAATCATGAGATCAAGAAGAAGGGGGATAATTATAAATTAGAAATAGATTACCCGTCAGTAGGAAACCGGCTGGTTGATACAACGACAAGGAATTTCGCCGAGAATGAAATAGATTCTTTTCGCGCCGCGATCGGAACCGAGCGGCTGTCCCATAATTGGATCAACGAATTGACCATGAAGTATGACGCAATGTTCCGGCCGGACAGTCTTCTCGGATTCAAGTTTGAAATTTATACTTTCACCGGCGGGGCGCATGGCAACACCCGGGTCGTGACGATGAATTTCGATCTGAAAAACAACCGCCGCCTGGCCCTGAGCGACCTATTCGCGATCGGCGCCGTATTTCTGGATACTCTTTCGGCGATCTCCCGCGAAGACCTAAAAAAGCAACTGGGTGAATACGGGCAGGATGATTGGATCGCCAAAGGGGCCGGGCCGGAGCCGGAAAATTTTCAGAGATTTTTAATCGGCCCCGATTCCCTTTATTTCTACTTCGAGCAGTACACCGTCGCCCCGTACGCCGCCGGGGTGCAGAAGGTCAGTATCCCATTGGTGCGGTTGAAGAAATTTCTTAATGAATCATTTCTGAAAGATTAATTTCATTCTTGATACGGTGCTTCAGTTCTTTTTCCTGAGCCAGCGGCTCTTCCAGAAAAAATAGCAGGTGCGGTCGCACCCCTCGCCGTCGAAAACATCCCGCCCGTCGCAGGTGACTTTCTCAAGAAGATAAGCATCCCTGATTTTAACCATCTTCCAGAGACGTTCATCGAATATGGTGCGGACTTTTTTCAATACCCGGGCTTCCTGCCCGCAGTACTTCCGCATCCCCAGCATGAATTGAAGCCCCTCGCAACGGCCGTCCTTATCGAGTGTCGCCTGAATTTCAGTGACCGCTTTAATAATAACGGTCTCTCCCGGGCTGAAGACTATCTTCGGCTCCGGGCCGGTTCCGACCGTAATCCTTTCGTTCGGGTCATCGCTCACCCCGATACCGGGGCCGCCGACATAGTTGGAAAGAGGACCATACTTACTTTTGTAAGTTCTACGCCGGAAAGCGCTTAGGATGCGCAGGAGAAGGTTGCGAGTGCGGTCCATTGAAGTCGGCGGAATTCCGGCTTCATAAACCACTTCAAGTTGGCACTCCTCTTTCTTGTGACGGTCATTATTCGGCATACAACCTTAATATATACTTTTTACCGGCTTTGTCCCATTTATATAAATTTCGGCAGAAATGTTGTTTCCCGAATCCTTTTTGGATAAATTATTCTTATTATAGAGTGCAAAAAGAAGGCTGTTGGTTCGATAAACGCGGTCTTTTTCGAGCCGAAATGCCGATAATTCAAGTGATAAATAACTACTTGAATCAGGCGGGGAAGAGAGAATTTGAAGGCAATAAGAAATGACAGGGCACCGGCCGGGAGTCCTGTAGCTGAAATTTCTTCGGGCAATCTGACCATCATCCCGGTGACCGGCCTTGAAAGCCTTAAAGCGCACTTCGAAGCCTGGAACAAATTACTCCTCGAGTTGCCGCTTCCGATGCCGATGTGGTCGTATATCTGGGTGGTCACTGCCTTACAGCATTTCCTCTTGCCGGATGAAGACTGGGTCTGCCTTATGGCGTATGAAAATCTCGCCATGGTCGGGATTTTGCCGCTGATCATAAGCCGACCGAAATTCGGCCTCCGGTCCAAACCGATTTTTCGGACCATCTTCAACTGGCACACTCTATCTGTCGGCTGCATGACAAGACCCGGATACGAGAAGACGGTCGTCACCGGCATTCTTGATTCCCTGGCCGCCGTTCATCCGAACTGGAATGGAGTGGAAGTTACCCGTGTCCAAGATATGTCGCCGCTGGTGCTGGCCGTGAATGACAGCCCCAAAGGATTCCGGTCGATCCGCCGCCTGAACGGCTATGGCTCGTACATAAAGGTCAGCGGATCGTATGACGATTATCTCGCCGGGCTTGACGGCAAGTTTGTCCGCAATTTGCGCCGTCTCGAAAGAAAAATGGAAAACCTTCCGGAGCTGGAACTCTCTATTATTACCGACGGCGCTGAAAAAGAGGAGCATTTTGAGCGGTTTCTTGATGTGGAGAAGAGATCCTGGAAAGGGAAAAAGGGTTCGGCGATCGCCCAGACGCCCGCGCTGGCGAAATTCTACCGCGACCTGAGCCGGGGGTTGGGAGAACAGGGGTGGCTGGAGTGGTATTTCCTTTCGACCATGGGCAAGACGATCGCCGCCATGATGACCATCCGCATCGGCGGACGGCTGGTGATACATAAAATCGGCTATGATGAAAAATATTCGTCCTATTCGCCGGGGAATAAATTGTTCGAGAAGATGATTCAGCGGGCCTTCGCCGATGGCGCCATCACCGAAATTGACTGCCTGACCGCCTATCCCTGGAACGAAAACTGGAACATGGCCACCCGCGAATTTTACGATCTGGAGATTTTCCCGAACCGGCCGCGGGCTTTCCTCACCGGCTATCTGCCGGCAAAAATGCTCAATTATATCGGGCATGGTTCGTATGTGAGAAAAAAGGGGCGAATTTTGTATGACATAGCGGGACAGATTCTGGGCGGGCGGAAGAAAAAACCGCAAAACGGCACCAATGGCATGAGCCGCTGAAAGAAAGTGAATCTATGCGCTCCAAGCGAGAAATAAGAGACGAAGTCATTAAAGAATTGAAGGACCGCGGGGTTTTCGAGAAATTCACACCGATACAGATTGAGCGGGAGGTTGACGGGCGGTTCCACTGGGAGCGGGTTATCGCCGAAGCCGAAGAGGAGCAGAAAGAGCACGGCGAGGTGCGGATTGAGTTTATCGCCTCGCCGGGCGACGAATTCTGCCGGATGTGCTGGGAGATGAACGGCAAATCACTTTCGCTTGATGAACTCAAGAAGATGAAAAACAAATGGGCCTGCCGGTGTGCCCTGGTCCTGCCGGAAAAAGAATAGATAATTTCTCTTTTCATAGAAAAGTCATATAAACCGCCGAGGATTGTTGCCCCGGCGGTTTTTCTTGGCCACAGAACCCCATTCAATAATGAAACCTTGAGTATCATATTGTCCCACATAAAGATGACTCATTTTCATTTTGGGTTTGTTTTTCTGATACAAAAGGGGGCCCCATTTTTTGCATCTTTTCTCTCAAGCAATTGGTGGGTCGGAGATTACAGCAATGTTTTGACACCATTTTGCGTGACAATTTGCCGACATTGGGACCAATTGCCATTTGTAAATTTATGGACATAATTATAAACCTCTCCGTACCTATTGGCCTCCTGAACCGCTTCACATCAAATTGATATCGAAATTGCACGTTGCGAATGGACCGCTGTCGGTGGATGTCGGAACGGCTACCCTTGTCTGCGGTGCATAAAAGCCGTCGTAGGGGCGGACCTGCGTGTCCGCCCTTTTCCCGGACCGACACATAGGTCGGCCCCTACAACAAGCAATAGCTTGGTCTTTCACCGGGCTGTGCCGGATTGGAAAGTTCCGCAGCAATAGCAAATCGGGTCACAAAGCCCCGACGGGGACGAGAAACCCGACATCCTGAATCCAAGAGGGATAAAAAATTATGTATCGGCTTTCCCTCAGAGGAGTTGGGGGTTACCAGTTTAACCCGGCGCTTTGGTGAAACGGATGGATCAGGTGGATTTAGGATTCCCACCCGTTGGGTGGGTTACCGGGTTAATCCGGTTTATATGGAGCACGGGCAATGATTTTTATGAGAATAAATTTGAGTGGGGGTAAAAGCGCAGGATTGAAAACGAACATCACCTAACGGGGCTAAATCATACCTTCTTTAAATTTCCATGCAATAAAATCTGATAACCCTGATAAATCAGGAAATAGCGTTCTGCTATTTACTCCCAATTTATTCAAATCGTGCCTAAAGGTCCGCTTTTTATCACGCGGGATAACAATTTTAAGCATCATTAAATAACTAGCATTATAGGCAGTCGTATCTTCCAGCGGTCTATAAGGCTTTTTATCAGGAGCGTGAGGAAATATTGTAAAACAACCTTCCTGAGCCACAATTCTTGAATCAATCATATCTGGAAATACAGGAATTAAATGTTTAATCATATCAATATCATCATCAGCCTCAAATTTCGGAATCCATGCGGACGGAGAAAGTGCGAATAAAGCGCCATCTTTTTCATAATTCTCCGCTATGGCGAAATACGATGCTTTCAGTGGATTGGTGGTCCAATCCAGCAATCTTGTAGGCAATCCATAATGTTGTCCAATTGACATCCACTCGAATTTGCTCCTAGGCTCTTTGTTAATATTAATTACAGCATATTGCTTAAATTCATCCAGAATAAAGGATTCTAATCTTGGCCACGTATCGGGAACCTTTTCCGCCTCATATAACCTAGAAATTCTCGGAATTAATTTCCAACTGGCATCGGATTGCCCTCGAAATAATTTAAGCGACGGATATTTTTCAATGATTTTGAAAATCTCAACTAATTTGGAGATTCTAATTTCCTTTAATTTTGGAAACTTTGCTTTACTTGTCATGGATTAATTATCCTGGTCTAAATATCAGTCATATCGCCCATCTTTTGATAAATGGCCTTTTTATTACTGCAACAATTCATTCTTATTTGAAACTTTATAAATTAATAATTAGCTGCCTGCAGCGGTCAAGTCAAGAAAAAAACCGATAACCCATCTCCTTGGATGGTTGTTTGATCTTTCTCATGACATACATTTTTCCTACTAATATGCTGTTAAGCGGTTCACCGGGCTCCTTAGACATCATTATTTTAAAAGTGTCAAACCGCGAATCGGCATGCGCCCGGATCTGATATACCTGGCTGAAATAAGGGCGTCAAGTGCTATTTTTTAACTGTTTTTTGAAGAAACTGAGAAAAAATTCGGCCTTATTATATAAATCATAGAATTCTTCGGCAGTTTTGGGTAGATCTATTGAATTAAAATTCTCATGAGCCAAGTGATTCCGCCAAACTCCAATTTCAATAAATGCTTTAATACCCTCCGCAAGATTGGGTATGGCTCTCACTTGCGAGATGCAATTATTCTTGAAATCTTCGCCGAAAAGGCCAAAGAAACTATTCGCATTATTGTCTTTCCATTGGAAATATGTATGATACTGCCTTGAGATGGCCTTATTTTTAACGAATGAAGATATTGATTTATGTTGATTGGTTTTTTCTGTTATGTAATCCATAATTAAATTTGTTATTTCGCATTCAAAATAGCTGCCCATAGCCATTACTAGTAATTTGCCCAATGATGCATTCAGATCGGATGCAAAAGTTACTTCATCCTTACCTTTTAAATAGTTAGCAATTTCTTGATTTTGCTTATATAATGATTCTATTAGAGTCATGATTTGCAGAATATTGCTTCAGCTTTTTCCAGTCTTTTATCTACATTAATTTTGCGTGCCGTCTCCAGCTGTGTTGCCTTTACAAATTCGTCGTCCTTCTTTAGCGTTTCTAGTTGCCCGGGAACAATATTTGGAATAAATATTTTATCTGCAATAAGGCTCCTCTTGCAAACTGCTGAAAAAACCGCCTCGTATATCAAGGCGTTAAATTTTCGTGTTTTAAAAGTAAAATCTAAAGTAGACAATTCATTGCACGCTCCAATGAAGGCCAAAAATAATTCTTCAAGATATTTGACGCGATCTGATTTCATAGATTTGGCTTTATTTGAAAAAGTGTTAAGAAATCGCACCATTGACTGGGAGTAAGCCTTCCCCTCTAATAACATTGCAAATCCTCGGAGCAAAATTTCAAGATCCTTCATATGAATATCAGGATCTTCAAGACCAATTAGCTTTCGCCATTCTGGTGATAAATTTATTTTATTAAGCATGTCATAAAAATGAGAATGATAGAGGCTTGCCCTTATTTCTTGCGGAGCCAAGTTCACCCCCCCCGTGTTAAGCCTATTGAATAATTCGTAAATAGCCCCATCATCTTCAGGAGGCTTTAGCTGCTTTATGAAGATATTTCTAATTGTTTTAAGGTCAAAACTTGATTTATACTCCGCCAGTGTATTATAATTAAGGCCGTGTAATTTATTCTTTTTTGATTCCGTGGGGTCGGCCAATTCTAGATTGAATTCGGTAAAGTAGCTGTTATCATAAAGAACTGAATCAGGTATTCTGCCCTCTTCATTAAAAATTCGCCTAAGTTTGGCACGCGCTTCCTTTTTTGGAAACCTGCTCTTTCTAAAATAATAAATGCTCATGAGACGCTGATGACCATCAATCACTATGTAGCTATTTTTCGCTCTTTCATATAGAAATAATTGTGGAATGGGAATTCCCATTATAATCGATTCTATTAATTTTGAGGCTCTCTTTTTGTCCCAAACGTAATTTCTCTGAAATCCTGGAATTTCCACTACGCCTGAATTTATAAAATCAAAAATGGTATTAATATTGAAATCATTTGGTGATGCACTTATTTCATATTCCTTGAAGTGCCCATCCACATCCTCATCATCTTCTTTTTCAAACCAATCAATTTGATATTCAGATTCCATATCTACCTCATCCATTGAGAATTATGTCGTCAGAAGCTGTATGTCCGCTATTCAACTAGCAAATTAAAATATATAATTAATAGATTCTTTTCAATAAAAATTAGGCATAGCAAGAATACCATTGAATTTTGGCCCTCGGCGGGTAACCCACTCAGCATTTGGGAATTATCATAAAATCTGATATGCATCAAGTTTGATCCAATCGCTCCCAAATCCATTGCACCTTTAATTATCATTATATCATATGTTGACTGTTGTTTCAAGAAGGAAAATGACCAAAAAGCATCGCTGCAAACCCTTTGCTTGGCGGAATCAAACTTACGAAATGTCCGCGCCCGGGCAGACGAAGCGTCTGCCGCGCACACGCCCCGCATGGTAAGGAAATGGCGGAACCGCAAGACTTCGTCTGGGGTTCCGCCCTACATTAAAGGGGTTGACGGGCCCGGCAAAAGCCGGGCCGCGCACGTTGTTCAGAAAAAAATGTCGGGTTTCTCTTCCGGCGATTGCCGGATTCGGAACCCGACCTACAAGAGCTTGCCCTGTTTTTCGATGCTCCCGCTTATTTCAGCAGGATCATCTTCTTTGTCGCGGTGCAACTGCCGGCGTCGATTTTATAAAGATATATCCCGCTGGCGACCGCCTGACCGTCATCATTATTGCCGTCCCAGACCACGGAATATTTTCCGGCCGGTTTCGAGCCGATTTCTATCTTCCGCACAATCTGGCCCATAATGTTGTATATGGTCAATGAAACCTCCGCCCGCCGCGGCAAATCATACGATATCACGGTGGACAAGTTGAACGGATTGGGATAATTCTGGCCGATAGAAAAACCATCAGGCAAAGACGGTACAGGACCCGGATCGGGAATATCGGTCGGATTATCGGGTATTTTTAAATCGGGATAGGCGTCGCCTGTATAATAGAAAGTATCCGCCGAGGTATAAACATAGGTGGATTCAAAATAGGGAGGATGCGAAAGCGAATCGACAACCAATATGGAATCATGGCCGCAAATTCGGTACTTCCCATAATAGCCGTCGCCGTCGGTATCAACCCCGGGATTATCATAGATCCACCCGGCCATAACGGCATTTTTGGCGATATCATCAAAACCGAGCAAATCATACCATCCCCAGCCGAAGGCGGGGTGATAGTTGCAGTATTCATCCAGAAAGTGCGCCCCTCCCACATAAGCAAATGCAATGGGAAGAGTTTGACCCGGCTCCATTTCAAACGGACCGAACGACAGCAAATAGCGGATATCCGCACCTCGCACTATCGACATGGCATTTTCGGGCGCCGGAAGCCATCCGGGATGAAGGGATGTGATTTCGTGCTGGTCATAATCTATTTCCGGGTGACTCATCATATAATATTTATTGGCGTCGCCCACCGGTGTTCCCAGCCCGAAACCGAAATCACGGAACGGGTCTTCGGCGGTGCCGATTTGGCGCGGGCCGAAATCGTACTGGGGATCGGAGTTCATGATCCACCAGTTGAACGAAGTCTTGAGGGAGTCGGAAGGGGCCCAGATCAAATGCACCCCCATCACTGATGTCAGGGAACTGTCGGTGTACGGGCAATTGTCGCCGGCGTCAAAGCCGTTGTTGTCGGATATCCAGGCCAGATTCAGAGTATCGATAAAATTGCAGCCCTGAAACGATTCATTGGTCTTTCGAAAACCGCAAAGATCGTCGTTGTAACCGGTGACATTCGGGTAACGGAAGACATCGCCGTCGATATAAATGCCAAAATACATCTTTTTAAGAATGTTCGGCCCGATATTGCTGACCTTCATGTAAAAAATGACTATGTCTTCGGCGATTGGATTGTTCCAGGTGTAACTGCTCTGGGTGATTTTGATGCCGAGCGGTTTATGGGGGCGGTTATCATAAGGGTCCGGTTTTACGATATCGGTGTCGGTGAGTGTGTCGGTATAGACAGCGATAATATCCAGATCGGATTTTGTCTCCGGATCGCTATCTCTTGTGGAATGGCTAATAATCGCCCCGTCGGGAGACGATTCCGGCCAAAATTCGCTGATATCGGGAAAGTCATTATAGCCTGTCGTCACCAGAGTATCGTCCCCGACAATGGCGCCCACCCAGAAACCGCCGGCGTAAAGATTTTCGATTTTATATGGATATGGGTACAGGCAGGAGCCTCCTCCTGCGGAAACGGAATCCCATATTTTGCCGTCCCATCCCAATTGGCCCTTATTGGTGACAACAAGATGGACCTTATTTACATCATGAACTGCCGCCTGCAGATTGGGGCTGGACAAACTTGCGGGCCGAATGGCGTTTGAAGAATCGATTGGGGCCATGCCCAACGATACCTGAAAAGCCAGGAGCAGGCATATCAGAAGAACCAAACTAAAAATAGGTTGGCGGTGCCTTGCCTTGAATTTTGGAGTGGTCATAAAATTACCTCCCGAATATTGATTTAGAAAATTTGAAATGGCGCGATAGCCAATTGCCTCTAAATATAGGACGAAAGACTCCCTTTTGTATAAAAATATTTTTGAGGAAAATTGTCTTTGTGAAAAATTTCACCCAGGCGGTTGCCAAATGGGCCGCTTTTCGCTATAATACGACTATTGAAAATACACACAAAATAGAGATAAAAATATGAGAAGATTATTGTCGGGAAATGAAGCGGTCGCCCGCGGGGCGCTCGAGGCCGGAGTCAAACTGGCGGTCGGCTATCCGGGGACCCCTTCGACCGAAATACTGGAAACCCTGGCCGAGGAATACCGCTCGATATATTCGCAGTGGTCGCCCAACGAAAAAGTGGCGTTCGAAGTCGGCATCGGGGGGTCGCTCGGTGGCGGACGGGCGCTGGTGACCATGAAGCATGTTGGCCTCAATGTCGCCGCCGATCCCTTCATGACTTTCGCCTATACCGGGGTCAACGCCGGGTTCGTGGTGATATCGGCCGATGACCCGGAAATGCATTCCTCGCAGAACGAGCAGGACAACCGCTTTTTCGCCAAATTCGCGCAGGTGCCGTTTCTGGAGCCCTCCGATTCCCAGGAAGCCAAGGATATGACGGTCA
This sequence comes from Candidatus Zixiibacteriota bacterium, assembly GCA_900498245.1. Classification (NCBI taxonomy): domain Bacteria; kingdom Pseudomonadati; phylum Candidatus Zixiibacteriota; species Candidatus Zixiibacteriota bacterium. The sequence goes on along the minus strand of LS998015.1, from coordinate 53,039 downwards.
AGGCGTTCGAGATTTCGGAAAAATTCGATACCCCGGTGGTGCTTCGCCTGACCACCCGTATCTCGCACTCCAAGGGTATTGTCGACGAGGGCGAGCCGGTGCAATTGCCGGAGAGCGGTTTCAAGCGGGATATGCAGAAATATGTGATGATACCGGCCAACGCCAAGAAACGTCACGTGGTGGTGCTGGAACGTCTGCAGAAGATGGCGAAATTTTCCGAAGAAACCGAATTGAACCGGGTCGAAAACAACGGTTCCGAGGTCGGCATTATCACCGGCGGGATCGCCTATCAGTACGCCAAAGACAACCTGCCTGACGCCGATTATCTCAAAATCGGTTTCGGCTTTCCCCTCCCGATCGAAAAAATCCGCAAGTTTGTGGGCTCGCATAAAATCAATCTGGCCATCGAAGAACTGGAACCGTACTACGAAGAAATCATCAATGCCGCCGGGATAAAGGTCGAAGGGAAAAAATATTTTTCGCGGCTGGGAGAACTGTCGCCGTACAAGGTGGCGCTCGGCCTGAAAGAGGCGGGGATATTGAAAGAAGCGCGCGGCGCCGAAATCGCACCCGAGCAGTTGTTCCCGCGTCCGCCGATCCTCTGTCCCGGCTGTCCCCACCGCGGTGCCTATATGGCGCTTCGCAAACTCGGCGTGGCGGTCACCGGCGATATCGGCTGTTACACGCTGGGGGTTCTGCCGCCGCTCGAATATCTTGATTCCTGCATCTGCATGGGGGCCTCCATCGGCAACGCCATCGGTATCGACAAGGTCCGCGGGCACCCCAAAGGGACGGTGGCGGTGATCGGCGATTCGACCTTCCTTCATTCCGGTATCACCGGCCTTCTGGACGCCGTCTATAACAAAAGCAATGTCACGATAATCATTCTCGATAACCGCGTCACCGCCATGACCGGCGGTCAGCAGCATCCGGCGACCGGATATACCCTGATGGGGGAACCGACCCGCTCGGTAAATTTCGTGGAACTGGCCCGGGCGCTTGGAGTCGAATCGGTGCATGAGGTCGATCCGTATGATTATAAAGGATTGCTCGATACCATCGAGGCGGAAATCAACCGTCCGGGGCCGTCGGTGATAATTACCAATCGTCCCTGTGTCCTGATGCCGAAACGGATCCTGGATCGTCCGTACACGGTGGTGGCAGAAGACTGCAACGGCTGCAGCGCCTGTTTCCGGATCGGCTGCCCGGCGATTGCGCCGTCGACCGAAATGACCAAGCACGGCCGCCCCAAGGCGGTTATCGACCCGGTGCTCTGCACCGGCTGCACGCTCTGCGCGCAGGTCTGCCAGCCGGAAGCGATCGTGCCGGTTCCTGAAACCGCGGCGGTCAAGTGAGGTGTATGATGGAAAATAACAAAACAACCAATATTCTGATAGTCGGCGTCGGCGGCCAGGGGGTCCTTCTGGCGTCTGAGATTCTCTCCGAGACGGCGATGAAAGCCGGATACGATGTCAAGAAATCGGAAGTGCACGGCATGTCCCAGCGGGGCGGAGTCGTGAGTTCGCATATCAAATTCGGCAAAAAAGTCCATTCGCCGATTGTCCCGTACGGTCAGAGCGATATTCTCATTTCATTCGAAATCGCCGAGGCTCTGCGGGCGATCGACTGGCTCAAGAAAGAGGGCCTGCTGGTGACCTCGACCACCCGCCTGGTGCCGCCGATTGCGACCGGGGGGAAATTCCATTATCCCGACAACCCGGCCGCCGACCTCAAAAAGAAGGTGCATCATCTGGTAGTGGTGGATGCCGATGAAATCGCACGGCAGTTGGGCGATGTCCGTCTGGTCAACACCATTCTCCTGGGCGGCATCTCGCATTCCCTGGAATTTGCCCCGTCGCTCTGGGAGGATGTCATCCGCAATCGGGTCAAGGCGAAATTCGTGGAGATGAATCTGAAAGCCTTCGCCCGGGGACGAGAACTGGCGAAAGAAGCTTAATAGATAGGTCATAAATTGACAAAGGAGCGGCTGTGGAGGAGATAATCATCGTCATAAATCCGGGGTCAACTTCGACCAAGATGGCCCTGTTCCGCAAAAGAGACAAGATTGCCGAAGAAAATGTGACGCATCCGTCGCAACAGTTGGCCGGATTCGATAATGTCGCCGACCAGTTTGAATTGCGGATGAAAGGGATCGAGGCCTGGCTGTCATCGCAGAAAATAGAAAGCAAGAAAGTCGTGGCGGTGGCCGGACGGGGCGCGCCTTTGCGGCCGCTCGAGGGCGGGGCCTACTGGATCAACGAGCGTATGCTCGACGATATCCGGAAAATGAAATATTCCAACCATGCCTCCAATCTCGGGGCCGTCATCGCCGACCATTTCGGGCGGAAGTACAATGTTCCGGCCATCATCGCCGACCCCGTGACAACGGATAATTTTACCGACCTGGCGCGGATTTCGGGTATTCCGGAAATCGAGCGCAAGTGCCGGGCGCATACCTTGAATATCAAAGAAGTCTGCCGCCGTCTGGCCGCGCAGGCGAACAAGCAGTTGGAAGAGTGCAATTTTGTGGCCGTCCATATGGGCGGCGGGATTTCCGTGGCGGCGGTGCAGGGAGGAAAAATTATCGATGTCAACGACGCTCTCCTCGGCATGGGGCCGTTCTCGCCCGACCGGGCCGGGGCCCTGCCGATCGGCGCTCTGGTCAAACTGGCCTGTTCCGGTAAGTTCACCGAAAAGGATCTGACCGATAAACTCTCCCGCAAGTCGGGCCTGATGGCCTATCTGGGCCAATCCGATCTGCGCGAAGTGGAAAAAATGATCGATGCCGGCGACAAAAAGGCGGAAACCTATTTCAGGGCGATGGCTTATCAAATCTCCAAGGAAATCGGTATGTACGCCACGGTCCTCAAGGGGAAGTACAATGCCATTGTCCTTACCGGCGGCATGGCGAAATCGGAAAGACTGGTCTCTCTTATTAGGGAGCAGGTATCGTTTTTGGGCGATATCGCGGTGGTGCCGGGGGAATTCGAGATGGAAGCGCTGGCGGAATGGGCGGCTCGGGTTCTGGATAACAAGGAAACTCCCAAAGAATATTGATGGTGATGATATGACCGAAGCAATAAAATCATCGGACGAAATAATCGCGGCGGCGGCCCGATTATCGGGGACCGGCAAAAAGAAGATGGTGGCGGTGGCGGCGGCGCAGGATGCCGACGTGCTCGATGCCCTCTCCTCGGCGCACGCCGAAGGGGTCCTCGATGCCACTCTTTTCGGCGACGCTACCTTGATCGGGAAAATGGCGGCGGAAAATAAAATTGATATCTCGCCTTTCAAGATTGTGGATGAAAAAGATGTGAAGAAGGCGACCGCCGAAGCCGTCAAAACGGCGGCGGAGGGAAAAGCCGATGTCATAATGAAAGGATTTGTTTCGACTTCGGCATTATTGAAGACCGTCCTCGCCAAAGAGTACGGACTGCGCACCAAAAATACCCTCTCCCATATCGCCGTACTCGATATCCCGGGGTACCATAAATTGATCGGCCTGACCGATGGCGGCATGGTGGTCAAACCGGATCTGGAACAGAAACTGCAACTTCTGGAAAATGCCGTGCAGGTCGCGCGGTCGCTCGGTATCAGGCCGGTCAAGGTGGCCCTGTCGGGAGCGGTTGACGAAATTCACGACGATCTGCCTCAGACTCTGGAATGCCGGGAATTTATCGCCCGGGCGAAGCAATTGCAATTGCCTGATGTCATTATCGAGGGCCCGCTCACTTTCGATGCGGCCACCTCCGCTGAAATTGCCTCAATAAAAGGTATCAAGAGCCAGGTGGCGGGCGAGTCCGACATTTATCTGATGAACACCATCGAAGAGTGCAACGTGGTGGCGAAGGCGCTGATAAATTTCGCCGACACCGTTTTCGCGGGCGTGATTGTCGGAGCGAAAGTGCCGGTCAGTCTGGTTTCCCGCACCGATACCGCCAAAAACAAAAAGGCCTCAGTGTCTTTGGCCTGCCTGATAGCCGAACATTACCGGCTGACAGCCGCGGGAGGTGCCCGATGAGCGCGATTAAATCTTTTTCCGAACTCGGCCATCTTGTCAGAGAGAAAATTAAATCATCCGGCGCGGTCCCGACGGTGGTGGTGGGGCCGAAGGAATTGAAATATCTCGAAGCGGCCGTGCGCGCGGCCCGCGAGGGACTGATCAATCCCGTCTTTATAGGCCACAAGAAAAATATCGAGGACCTGGCGGCGTCCAATCATATCGATATCGGAACATTCAAAATTATCGACTCATCATCTCCCCTGACCGAGGCCATAGCAATGGCGGAGAAGGGCGAAACAAAATTGATAATCGGCGGAATGGCTCCGCGCGAGATCGCCGTTCAGATTTTCAAGAATGGCGGCGGATTCGTCAAAGCCGGAATGTCCCCCACCCATATCGCCCTGATGCAGACCCCGCGCTATCACAAGATGATGTTTCTATCCGATGCCGCCGTTTTCGGCAATCCCGACAGCGCCCAGAAAATAACGATAATCGAAAATGCGGCGGCGCTGGTCCGGACGCTGGGAGTCTCCGTCCCCAAAGTTACTCTCCTGGCAGCGGTCGAGGCGATTTATCCGGCTGTACCTGTCACTATGGAAGAAGCCGCGATCGCCAAAATGGCCGACCGGGGGCAGATTAAAAATGTCCTCGTTGACGGCCCGCTGTCATTCGATGTTTCCATCAGCACCGAAGTAGCGCAACAGAAAGGGATAAAAAACTCGCCGGTGGCAGGCGATCCCGATATCTTCGTGGGCCCGTCGATGGAGACTTCCTATGGCATCTATCAGGCAATGGTGCTCTATGCCAAGGCCGAAGCCGGGAGTGTGATTTACGGATGCAAGGTCCCGATCGCGACATCATTCGTGTCGGACAATATTGGGAACGTCTATAATTCCATCCTGCTCGGACTGCATTTGATTTAAATCATTAGGGAGAATTTATCCCCTGCCCGCTCGTATTGCGGCAGGGGATTTATTTTAGATAATATCTGACCCGCGAATCGCGGAACAGGGTCTCATCAAATTTAGTTGAAGAAACTAACGTCCCGGAAACGCGATCATACAGAGCAATATTCATTCCCAGAATTAAATCGTGGTTGCTGTAATTTAATAGGACTCTTTTGAATACGTAATTCGGTCCGTGCAGTTTCTTGTGAACGAAATCGGTAATATTTCCGGGAGAATAATCCTGAATCTCAAGATAAATATACTGGCTGTCCGACGGGAGCATGATAAAAACCGAATCGATTTTCAGAATCGGGATATGGCCGATTGCCGAAGTATCTTTAATCTTGCCGGTATAATTGGTCTCGATATCGACCCGGAAGGAATCGGTGCCGATAATGTCATAAACGGCGATAGCGTCAAAGTGGACCGTGATTTCGTAACCACCGACATAATATTGGATTTTTTCGGAGCCGCCGGGACGGTAATATTTTATCATGGTGTTGTTAAGGCAACCGGAGAGGATAACAATTGAAATGATGCCGGCTGAAAGAATTAGAAGCACTGACAATCGCCGACCGAAGATTTTTTTCATATAACCCATCAAAAATTTATCCTGCCGGCCCTCTCGACCGGCAGGATATTATACTTCGCTCTTATATCAAAAAGCAAAATTATAAACCGTACAATTCCCCGTACTTGGTCTTCAGATAAGTCATGAGTGGCTGATGGCTCAATGGCTTACCGGTGACCACCTGCACCAGTTTCTCGGCGCGGTACCGTTTGCCGTGGGCATGGATATTCTTATTGAGCCACTTTTTCAGTTCGCTGAAATTCCCCATCGCGAACTGCGTGTCGAGATCCTTGATATCTTCCTTGGCTTTGGCGAAGAACTGGGTCGANTANAGATTGCCGAGNGCGTANGTCGGGAAATANCCCANATANCCGGNCGACCAGTGAACATCCTGCATGCAGCCGTCGGCGTCGGTCTTGGGCGTGATGCCGAAGAAATGGTGGAATTTCTCGTTCCAGGCCCCGGGAAGATCTTTGGGCACCAGGTCCCCTTTCAGCATGGCATATTCCAGTTCGAACCGAAGGATGATATGAAGGTTATATGTCACTTCGTCGGCTTCGACCCTGATTAGCGACGGTCTGACATCGTTAATGGCAAAATAGAAATCATCGAACTTGACCGTCCCCAGCGCCTCGGGGAACATCTGCTGGGCGCGCGGGAAGAAATGTTTCCAGAACGGTTTGCTCCGCCCGACCAGGTTCTCCCACATCCGCGACTGCGACTCGTGAATTCCGAGCGAAACCGATTCGCCCCGCGGCATCCCATAATGGGCCGGATCGAGCCCCTGATCGTAAATGCCGTGCCCCGATTCATGAAGAATTCCGAAAAAGGCCTGCCCGAAATGGCGCGGATTGTAGCGGGTCGTGATCCGGGTATCGCCCGGCGTGATACCGCTGCAGAACGGATGCGCCGTGACATCGAGCCGCCCGGCCTGAAAATCGAACCCGATCGCGATCGAGCCGGACTGGCCGAAAAGGGCCTGGCGGTCCACCGGGTAGTCGCGCTCGATTATCGAAAGATCCGGTTTCCGCTTGGAATCTTTGATCGCCGCCACCAGCGGGACCAGTTCCTTGCGGAAGTCGGCGAAAACCTTGCCGATCGATTCGTAGGTCGCCCCCGGCTCGTAATTATCGAGAAGCGCGTCATACGCTTCCTTCTTGTATCCGAGGCACTTGGCCAGTTCCAGTTCCAGTTTCAGGACTTTTTCCATCCACGGCAGGAATTTGGGATAATCGTTGGCGCCGCGGGCCTCGGCCCAGATTCCTTGCGCCATAGTCGTGGTGTGCGCGATTTCTTCGACCAGTTTCTGCGGGATTTTGACCGCTTTATCGTACTGGTAGCGGGTCTCGTTGATATTCACGGCGCTGTCGGAGACCGGGTCCTTGACCAGCGGCGATTTTTCCAGTTCGGAAAGAATCTCGCCGATTTTCGGATCGGTGAACATCTTGTGGGTCATGCCCGCCAGATACGACATCTGCTCGGCGCGGGCCGGGGCGCCGGCACGGGGCATATAGGTCCGCTCGTCCCATCCCAGAAGTCCCCCGCAGGAGTTGAGGATAGTAATTTCCTTGCACCGCCGGATCAGTTCCTGATAAAGTTCGTCATATTTTTCAGCCATTGGTTCCTCGTAAAGTTAACAGGTTTCCTGGTTTTTCGGAATATATCAAAAATAGCATAAAAGTAAATACGGCCGGGACCGCCAAAAGATGCCGCCGGGGTATGCAATATTTCGCCCATGTTTCGAATAGGAAATGCCCCGACTATCTTTGCACATTAATTATGGATGTGCGTCAATTGACTTGGGATCGCGGATATGGCTCGGATTGGATTTCTGTGCTTTAGGAGATTTGTCCGGTGTCATGAATTTAAATTGGCCAAATTTCAATTGACGTAATTAGAAATGACGGTATATTGAATTGGGTCTATGTTTTGCCTCATTGCCAAAAACCCGAAATTTTTAAAAACGAAATTTTTAGTAGGAGGAAGAAAGCTATGTGGTCAAAGCGATTAAATTTCCGCTCATTAATGATTATCTGTTCATTTTTGCTTATTGGGTTCTTCGAAGTTGCGATAAGTACTGATGGGGATCTCAATTTTGAAGTAAGACGAACTCATCCTGGAAGCATTTTTACTGTTCAGTGCTATGACTTGGATAATGATGGCTATGATGATATCATTTTTGCAGGCGACAAAGACACCCGTCTGAGGGTTATGTTTGGCAGTTCCGGCGGTAATTTTGAAGAACCTCTGCTTGTAGGCGGTGAGGCGGCGACATTGTGCGTAGGATTTCTGAATGATGATGATCTCCCTGATATTGTCGCCAATTTTGCCGACCACCTCTATTTGCTAATTAATAACGGTGATCGCACCTTTCAAGTTGATTCCATATCACAGCCATACAATAATTTGGGAGGAGTGGCCCTTGGGTATATTGATGACGACACCTATTTGGACATAATTGAATGTCAGAGCTTTGACCACACCCTTATTCACTTTGGCGACGGATCGGGGGGGATACTCCGCACCATCAACCTCCCTTATGATTTTATGACGGTCTATGTGAGTGACTTAAATAATGACGGGATAGATGATTTGGTTGGTTTGGATGATTATGGAAATGGCGGAATTTACACAAATGACGGTGCTGGAAATTTTATGCAGGGCGACACCTTCAGCCTGAATGAATATACCATGGCCGCCTCGATAACCGAACCGATTGCCGATTTTAATAATGATGGAAATGCTGATTTTGCTTTCATCACACCGCAACTTCATGCCAAAGGAAACTTTTTTCAGAGCCGCATCGCCGTTGGTTACGGTGACGGGCAGGGAGGTCTCGATAGTATTTCCTACTTATGGATCAATGGAACATCATATGCTTTGGATATAACCGACGTAAATCGCGACAATTATCTTGACTTGGCGGTCCTCAATGGTTCGACATATCAATTGGAGTTGTTTATCGGGAGCGAGCAGGGCAATTTCTACGATACTTTAAAACTCGCCTTTCAATCCGAACCTACCGTCTTTGCGGTGGCTGTCGGAGACTTAGATCGTGACGGCAATCCTGATTTTGTTGCAGGATCAAATAGTGGAGATAGTATTAAGTTATTCATAAATCAATGTCCCGATCCGCCGCTTCTATCCCAGAAAATGACAACAATAGGTTTTGATAATGTGAATCTGAATGTGGCAAATCCCGCTAATTATAGAATTTCCAGAAATTATCGGACTGTTGCCGGTGCGGCTTTCCAAAGGCTTGATGTCAACGGGAATCGTGCAATTGATGAACAGGCGGTCGACTGCAATTTGCAGAATGGCGAGTACAAATTGGTTTTCAGGCCGAAGCCGAATGTCCAGGCGGGAGCGAAATTTAGTGGAGTCGTTCATATCGGAAACAAGGAAGCGACGCTTTTCCTCGACTATGATGTTCCCGCGACTTCTGATAGTCTGCTATTTTATTACGATGTGGAACCGGTTTCTTCAATCAAACCCGCCTCCGGTATACCTGTGAGAGCGGATAGGGTTGTTTTTGATTGGAGCCGGGCTTTGCAAAATCCGGAAGGAAAGACCTTTGAATTTCAATTGGACAGATATTATGATTTCCGTTCACCAATTCATGACTTGGGTGGGCTAATGGTTCCTAATTTCAGCCCATCGACCGCCTTGGGAACAGATTCAGTGTTTTACTGGAGATACAGGACTTGGGACGGTTCATCCTGGTCGGATTTTTCACACACCTTTGCCGCATATGTTGTGGGCAATATCTGCGGAGATCTCGATAATACTGGCTCGATGACTATTTTGGATGTGGCCTTTCTCATAAGATATTTATATAAGAGCGGTCCTCCGCCAAATCCGCCGGCTTTGGCTGATATAAATGGGGATGGTTCGGTCGATATATTAGATTGTACCTATCTGATAAATTATATCTATAAGGGCGGTTCAGCCCCAATTTGTCGTTGAAAAGGTGATGGTGATATGATTCTAGGGACGGTCCTTTTGCCGTCCCTTCTTTTTATTCTCCCGCGCCGTCAGGAGGCAAAGTAGGTCAAAACCCCGATTGGTGGGGCCGGGATATGGTGCGGCGGTGGTTTTGACACCGCCTTCCTCGTAGTGGCACGACGTGCCGTGCCCTTTTTAATTTTATAGGTCGAAACCCCTGTGGTTTCGACATGCCCTCAGACATTGGTATATAATGAAAATTGTCAGGACCGAAGACGCTCCTGAGCCACAAGACCACCTATTTGGAATAATCAATTGGATTTATCCGAAATATGCTAATCGCCCCACTATCACATTTTAGATATTGAGTTATTTCCTTATTATAAAGGTTCAATCCCAAAATTGGCGAAGGCCCCCATAATCCGCCCGCAATCAGCACAAACATCTCATTTCCATCGGGAGTAAATTCTATATGTCGCGGTTGAAACGGATCCGGCGTATTGACATCGCCATTTTTTAAAAATGGCTGCAGTGAATTTGAGGCAAATGAGTATTTGTCAATTTGATTGCGCTCTGACCCAATCGCACCGTTGCCGAAGAAATAGCAGGCATCATAATTAGGATAAATTGATAAACCGCATAAATAGCGGGATACACTCAACTTCTTAAGGAGATTCAGACTATCGGAGTCGAATACCGCGATAAGGCTGCTTTCGGTCAAGTGATTTGACAGAAGTATGTATAAACGGTGATTATTGTAATCCACGGCGGTCGCCGCTATCACTTTGCCCGAATCCACAAGATTCAGAGGCTTTTTGCCCGATTGAATCGATTCAGGGTTGGAATAATCAATGGTATATATTGTGTCTTTAATTGTATCAAGAAAGTAAAATTTATCAGGGACCGTGAGAAAACCACCCATTATACCGATAGAGTCCTGATATATCGAATCCAGGGGCGGAAAAGACAGTAACATAAAGCCATACAATCCGAATAATAGCAGTTCGCTCTCGTCCGCACTCAAGGACAATGTTTTGGCCCCGATTCCTTCTTTTAGAGCGACAGTATCGCCGGCGGGATAAGTTGTTACCCAGGTCACTTTCGGTCCCGAGCGCAGACTCTGATGCCAGCCGGTATAGGCCGCAATGGTACCCCCGGCAGCGAACCGGAAATCGCTATAGTACAAATCAGTTCCGGTGCTAGTATCAAATCTTTCGCCGGTCTTGGTGCTGTATGTGTAGGTATGAAGTTTGAGGTCGGGCATAAGGACCGGACCATAAATCAAATGATAATCTCCGCTTGTAATCGTAGCGTTATTTGTACTTTTATCTCCGCATGATAGAAGCAATAACACCGGCAGAATTAATCGGCAGAGAGATCGTATATAATGACGCGACAAATACATAACCCTCCTTGGGTTAAACGACAATTAATTATAAAAAATACCAATTCCTTGTCAAGACGTAATTCTCCCGCGCCGTCAGGAGTCTCTCCTGACGGAATCTCTCCCCTTACTTTGCACTTTTGATACCAATTCGGTGTGTTCCGGTCGGCGCCCCCTATATAGGGAGGACAATTATATTTATGAACTGTACCGAGCATGGAGTAGAGAACCGCTTTGTTTGGCAATTCCAAGCCAATCGCTTTGGCGCCTTCACACACCCGCAAGCGCAATGGCGGAAACATCTTGTGGGCAACGAAAAGCTGATTGGGGGGCGATCAAAATTTTTTGCAGAACAAACCCAACTTTGCCTATATCGTTGATCGCTTTGTGGTCATCGCGAATTATTTCGGCTTTGTTTTATTTCGGGTGTTGCCGGACAAGAAGTTGCGAGCGGAAAACAGATTCCGGCTTTCCCCGGAATGACAATGTAAGAGTAGAAATGACATAAATGGATAGCCGGGCCGCGCCCTTGTAGGGGCGGGTCTTGCGCCCGCCCGGTAACTGTATGATGATAATGGGTATCGTAGGGGCGTATTGCCATACGCCCCATCAATACTAAATTCTTGCCACTCCGAGAAAGGCGGCGTGAAGAGAGATGACCAGAACCAAAAATAAGGTCCGGGCGGAAGCCCCCTTAAGCCCGAGAAAATGATATTCGATAGAATTGTCGCGGCAGGAGGCCAGGCAGTCGCCGCAAAGAGTGCAGGCGATATTGGGGCGGCGGTTCTTGATATCGGCCATATTGAGAGCGTCATACCGGCAGGCGGTGTGGCAGATCCCGCAGTCGGTGCAAGTAGTATCATTAATCTTAATTCTGAAAGGAGACAATTTCCCCAACCAGTTGGCCATCGGGCCGATCGGGCAATAGGCGGTGCAATGAGTCATCACCCCGGCCCTGCGAGACCAGAGAAGCATCAAACCGACCCCGATAAGGCCGAATGTTACCGCCAGAATCGAGGCGATCGTGACCGAAACCCCGGCCAATCGGAGAATTATGGCGGAAGCAATGACAGCAACCATGACAGCGATCCGGGCCGGTTGACGCCAGCGCGGCATCTTTTTCGGCTTGGCGCGCCCGTGCGAGGCGATATTGTCCCACGCCCCGATGTAGCAGAGATGACTGCACCAGGCCGGGCCAACCAGGATGACGGTGGCGACAAAAAGAATCGGCATGAAGAAACCGTCGCCGCGGAAAATCGGTCCCGCCGCGATCAAAGCCGGAATGGGGTAGTGCAATTTCCCGGTCATCAGGAATTTATCGATTCCGAGAAGACCGATAAGAAGTTGTCCGAAAAAGACGGCGGAAAAGAGGGACCAGATACGGAGCCGCCATTTGGGCGATTGCTTGATATCGAGCATATTTTCGGTTATCCATCCGGCGTACAGGGCCAGAAGGAAAATTTCAAACCAGCCGGCTCCGGGGAGGAACCGCTCGAAAAGAAGCATCGGCGGTTGCACCACTTTCTGCACTATGGTCAGAATGATGACGGTCAGGATGAATGCCGTCAGGGAAGGATTCACCGCCATGGCCTTTTGTTGGTACCGGCGGCGGAGCCGCCCGGTTTGGAACACCAGGGCCGAACCGGCGGTGAAAAGCGCCACCACGCCGAGGATTATCGCCATTCGGAGCCACGATTCGCCAAGCATGAGACGCATTTTGGCGATGGTCAGAAGGGTCGAGACCCAGACCGCGGCTCCGAGAAAAAGCAGAATCTGCATGATACGCGGTATCCAGGCGCGGCGGATAAGAAGCATAAAGGGCGCGGTTACGCATAGGAGCACCAGGCCGAAATTGGCGCTCCGGTAAAAATGGGCGCCGAGTATCAGGGAGGAAAGTATGACCGGCAAAAGAATCAGGAAACTCATCGCATTTCCCCTATTCGGCGATCCCCCGGATCATGGTCAGAAGAATTTTGGAGGCCGCCGCCGAATCGACCGCGTGCGGGACATTGGCCGGCATCAGGACCGTCTCCCCCGCTTTGACCGTCAACGGTTTTCCCCCGATAGTCAGGGTCGTTTCGCCGTCGAGTACCTGCACCAGGGCGTCATACGGGGCGGTATGCTCGCTCAACGACTGGCCGGCGCCGAAAGAAAAGAGCGTGATCGTACCGGCTTTACTTTGAATCAGGGTGCGGCTGACAATGGAACCGGGGACATAGTCGAGCAATTTATCGAGATGATAAATTTCGGCCGGGTCGAGACGGCCGCTGTTTTTGGATGTGGGCGATGACATAATCTATTCCTTTTTGAAATAGGTGCGAAATGTTCCGCCGTCATTTACGCTATAGGCGGCGAACCCCTTCCCTCGGGCGGCATCGATCAACGGCGCGGGAAGAAAGGGCGTGATAAGTTCGAAGATTTTATTTTCGGGAAGGACTTTCAGTTCTTCCGTGACTTTTCCCAGCGGATGCTCCCCTGATTCCAGCATCGGGCGGGCGTCGAGACTTTTGGCAATGTCCGCGGATCGGTACCATTCCGGCGCCGAAGATTTATCTGTCGAAGCATCCGATATCGCGGATTCCTCCATACCGGCGGCGGCTCGGAGCGAGTTGATCAAGGTGCCGAGGGGAACACCGCCGATCTGGGCCGCCTGCCGGAGAGTGGCGATTCGGGCCACGGTCTTTCTCAGGAAGGGGTTGCGCAGTTTATCGAACGCCGGGGCCATCTCCATTAGGAATTTTTCCAGATGGGGGAAATTATCCAGAAAAGCGCCGACTTTGGTCTCGGGCGTGATATCTATGGGAGATTTTGTGTTATTCATATTATATCCTTTCAATCGACATAACTTAAGAGCCGTTTTTCCCCTTCCAGTTTTCGCTTCTCGGTCAGGTCCTGGCTCACTTCGAGCACCCCCAGATATTCTTTATTCTGACCCCGCAGGGCGAAATATTCGATGCTGATAAAACGTCCATGCAGATTGATATGAAAGGCGGCGCGATCCTGAATGCCGGCGCGGAAGTCATCGATGATATTCTGGACAATATGGACGCTCGACGGCGGGTGGCACAATTGGACTTTGCGGCCGAGAATGGCGCGGTTGCGGTCGAATATCCGTTCTCTCCCCTGCGTGAAATAGCGGACCGTATCGTCTTTATCGACAAAAGTCAGGTCGAACGGAATGGTATTGAGAATGGCGGTCAATTCCTGCAGGGTCATGCTCCCGCTGGCAAGTTGGACGCGGGCCGAAGTTGATGATTCGGCTCCCGGCGCGGCGGATGCGACGGCCGGTTTCCAGATATCGGTCGGGTCATACAGGCAGAAACCGATTTCCAGACTCTGGTTATAGATATGGTACCATTCCGGCTCGGTTAAGGTATCGAGGCACATCGGGAACAAAATCTGTTCCTCTTTATATATCATGTCCTCTACGGCGCTTGAGGCCGGGCCGAGGACAAGATCGATGACGATTTTGGCCTCGCCGGCGGTAATATTCCCGGATTGTTCCAGGGCCTCGAAAGCGGCTTTGAGGAGCCCCCGGGTTTCGTCGTGTTTTCCCCACATGACGGTGGGCGGGCCGGTGACGCCGTGCTTCTCGAGATAGGGGAACAGAAGATTCTCTTTGCGGCGATAATGTTTGTCGACATCGCTTAAGGCGTTGAAGTGTTTTCTGATTTCGATCATCAGCGGAGAGACGTCGTCGCTTTCAGGACGGCCCTTAATGTCGTCATACAACTGCGAAAGGGTGCTGATTTCCCATCCTAGCGCCTTATTTTCCTGCAGGAAAGTATGGACAGGGTGACCGGGGGGAGCAGTCCTGGCGCCGCTCTGGTCGATATTGCCTTTCAAGACGGCGGTGTGAAGGTCGCACAACTGAAGGATTTCGGTCTCGGGGAGTCCATCATGAATAAGTTCCTGTTCCACTTCGACCACATCGGCATACGGTACTTCGCCCATGAGGCGGAGTAGTTGCTTGCGGACCGCGTCCGGGGCCTCGCCCTTGTGCAGTTGGAGGATCATATGTTTGAGCAGATCCTTCCGTTTACGGGCATTATTGATTAGTTCGCTCATAATTGTATCCTTTGTTATAAATTCTCGCTACTTAGATAGTTTCCGCGGATGCCGATTTTGTGCAGAGTCAGCAGTATTGATTTATTGGCATCGGTGAGGGCCCGCTTTATAAGATGCACCAGCCCGGAGCAACAGGGGACCTCCATATAGACGATTTCAATTGACAGGATATCATTTTCCGCGATTATGGCGGTCAGTCTATTGAGATAAGTATCGGTATCATCGAGTTTGGGACAGCCGATCAAGAGAATTCGCCCCTCGAGAAAACGGTTGTGGAAATCGGCGAAGGCAAAGGGGACGCAATCGGCGGCAATCAATAACCGGGCGTTTTGGAAGTACGGTGCTTTGATTGGCGCGAGATGGATTTGGACCGGCCAATTGCCAAGTTGTGATGGAATCTCTGTTTCGGCAGCCGGTGCGCTGAATTGTGTTGAAGAGGATGTTTGCTTCAATGATTGGGAGTGGCTTCCGGGGCAGGAGGAAAAATGTGCAGGCATAATGTTGGAGATTGACGAGAGATGGCTTGAATTCTGGACGAATTTATTTCGGAGATGATCGGCAACGGCATCGGAATCAAACAAGGCGGCATCGCGTTCCTCGACAGTGATGGCGCCCCGGGGGCATTCTCCAAGGCAAGCGCCAAGACCGTCACAGTAAGTTTCGCTCACCAGCCGGGCCTTGCCGTCGATTACGGCCAGCGCACCCTCGGCGCAGGACGGGACACACAGTCCGCACCCGTCGCACTTATCCTCATCAATCCTGATAATTTTTCGTTTTGCCATTTTCCGGTTCCTTTAAATCGACATTTATGGTCCAATATCTACGACCAATATCGATTGAGAAGCGGAAAACCCCTTTGACTTATGTCAAGGGAATCAGATTTTTTTGCCGTCGGCGATTGATTGAAGTTCGTCCGGTTCGAGAATAGTGATCTTTTTGCCGGAGACCTTTATAGCGCCTATCTCTCTTAATTTCTTCAAATTGCGGGAGAGTGTCTCCGATATGGTGCCCAGCGTACGGGCCAACTCGGCCTTAGAGATGTCGAGGGTTATTTCGAGGTTTTTCTTTTTTTGTGATTCGCGAAGCAGATATGCTGCGATGCGCGAAGGAACTTCCTTTAGAGTCAGCTCCTCGACTTTCAAATTGAATTCGCGAAGAAAACCGGCCTGCGCGGCGATTATTTTCAGAGAAATCTGTGGCGACTCTTTAATGAGTTGTGTGAAAGCCTCTTTGGGAAGGAAGGCGACGGTGGAATTTTCGAGGGCATCGCAACTGGCGGGAAATTTATTGCCGCGAAAGACCGCCGCCTCGGCGAAAAGTTGGCCGGGCGCGATTTGATGGATCGTGAACTCTTTGCCGTCGGGGGACGATTTATATACTCTGACCCGCCCGGCAAGCAAAATGTAAAAGCCGGAGGCAGGATCTCCTTCAAGGAACAGGCTCTCCCCTCTTGAAAGCCTTTTGATGGAGATAATATTATGAACGGCTCGGAGTTCATCATTGTCAAGGCCCGAGCAGAGAAAGCAGGATTTCAGGAGATCAACTGTCGCCATGGCAGTACAATAGGAATTTTGTTAACGACTTAGCAACGGCAAAATTATTTGACGGCTTTATGGAGGGCGGCGATGCCGAAAAACATCCGCTTATGAGTGACTTCGCTATATCCGGCGATTTTGAGAATTTCGGCAAATTCCTCGGCCGAGTAGAAGCGCGGAATGGTTTCGGACAGATAGGCATACCCGGCTTTGGAACCGGAAATGCGAGAGCCAATCGGTTTGACCGCCAGACGGACATATAAATGCATAAGTTTCTTTACAAATTTGAAGCGGGGCTGGCTGGTTTCGAGATTTATGTACCGTCCGCCGGGACGGAGAACGCGACGGAACTCGGTAACGGTTTTGATCAGATTATCGCGGGACGTGTTGATATTGCGAGTGGCAAAAGAAAGGGTAATGAGATCGAAACTATTATCGGGGAATGGAAGTTGGCCGACATCGGCCAGGACGAAGCGGATATTTTTGGCCCCCGGTTTGGCGGCGGCGACTTTGAGCATCGGGGCGGAAAAATCAGCCGCAAATATCCGGGTGCCGTTTTTGGCCAGCCGGCTCAGATTGACCGCGGTCTCCCCTGTCCCGGAGCAGACATCGAGCCATCTTTGACCGCCATCTTTCGCCGCCCGATACGCCATTCGTTTGCGGACAATGACATCGGTTCCGAGCGTCAGGATATGATTGACCAGTTCGTACGTTTCGGGGATTTCGCCGAATATTTTCTGCAGACCCTTATTCATAATGCCCGAGGAAGATACGTAATTGGCACGGTATTTCAAGCGGAAAAGTTATTGAGGACGAGATATTGCGAAAGGCAGGTTGCAGTGTCCCAAGTAATAACTTGACATAATTGGATATGAGATTAACTTTGGATTAGACAAACAATTTCATTGTCTTCAAAATGGGATAGTAAGTTAAATCAAAAATGGCGGGAGAGGATTTTATACTCAGGAAGATAAGTTCAATATTGTCGGCATTTTGCATGCTGGCAAGTGCGGCGGCAACGGCGATGACAATCGAGGTGACCGCGCCACAATACGCCTGTAACAGAATTTCACCGGGGGATGCCGGGAGTCCTGTTATTTTCAGTGTTGTGATGGACAACAATGACTTAACCCGCACGCAGATGATTCTGCCGTTGAGGATATATAGCCCCGACGGCAGTATTACGCAGATACATCATATTAACCGGGGCTGGTACGGCTCGACACAATCAATAAATCTATTTAATGGCTTTGAGCCGTCGGGATTCTGGGATCTGACCAACCAGATCAATGAATTCAGTTGGGACGGCAATCTGCCTGACACTTTCTGCTTTACGGGAGCCGGTTCTACAGGCTGGCCGGCCGGACTGGGGAAGAAAACTTATATCCAGTTTGCCGTCTCTATTGACCTGACACCGGGAAGTGAGGGGTATATATGTATCGATACGGCGTCACCGGGGCCTCCTTATAACTGGCTCTTTGAAGATCCGGCACCGGTTTTTCATCCCGATCAGGGTTTGCCATATTGCTGGTATGTTTCGGTTCCGCCTGATATGGATTTGGTTTTATTTGATAATTGCGCATTTGGCGGAATATATTATGTGGATTATGGAAAGAGCTTAAATCACCACATAGGCGCACATTCGCTATATGGCGATCCCATTAATTACAGAATTATCTCTGGTCCGGGGAGTATTGATCAATCATCAGGGTTATATAGTTTCACGCCGGCGTGCGATGATTATGGAGAGAACTATACGGTCGTTATTGGAGCGAGAAGTTCGTGCGTGGCAAATATTCAAGGTTACTGCGATTTCGACATTTATGTGAAACCAACCATGTATCCGTGCGAGGGGTGCGGCGATGTCAAGCAGGATAATGCCCTCAATATTCTGGATGTCTCCTATTTGATCAATTTTCTATATAAGGATGGGCCTCCTCCCCCCAGTTATTATAAGGCCGATGTCGACAATTCGGGGGCGGTGAATATTCTGGATGTTTCGCGGATCATCAATTTTATTTATAAAGGCGGGCAGTACCTGATATGCGGATCGATCGAAAATGCCTTGCCTCATAAGGAAGGTTCGTGGTGGCAGTATGAGCGATTCGATAGTCTGCAGATGAAATATGACACTATTATGATTTCGGCAATCGATTCCAACCATATTCATTATGATTTGAATAATCGGAGTTTCACCTATATGGTGGAGACGCGGGGCGATACGGTTAATCTGGGATATGAAGCGACTCCGCCAGCTGAGAAATATATATTTCCCCTAATTGCCGGCAATAGCTGGACGTATGATGACGGCTATTTTATGAAGATGTATAATGTGATCGGTCATGATGGAATTACCACGCCGGCCGGGAGTTTCCCCAATGCCTATATTCTCACAGCGCAATGGGGATGCGGATATGAGTGCGCCGGAAACGGCAAAGAGTGGTTCGCGCCGGGAATCGGGAAAATTGTCAATATCCGACAGGAATTTGATTTGATGGACGGCTGGTACACGAATGAAGTCTGGACATTAATAGCGTATTTTATAGCGCCCTAAGGGTGAACAGTCACCCCCAAATTGGCAAAGGCCGGGAAAACCGGCCTTTTCTTTTATTTATTGAAGGCAAATTACCTCCAAAAAATGGCGGCCGTTCTCGTATTATATCTGCACAAAAAAGTAGAGATTGTTTTAACAAAAAGGGTTTTATGAATATAAATATCACTGAAAAGGCCAAGCAGGAATTGAAAAATATCGAGGTCGGCGGAGAGAAATTCCTGAGGATCGAAGTTGTATCCGGCGGATGTTCGGGATTGACTTACGGGGCCGGCATTGACACCGATTTCCACAAAGATGATGTGGTTCTTTTTCAAGATAATGATTTCAGGGTGGTGGCGGATATGCGCAGCGCCCTGTATCTTGATGGCCTGCATATAGATTACTCTGATGATCTGATTCGATCCGGATTCCGTTTTTCCAATCCAAGAGCCAAAAAATCATGCGGATGCGGCTCCAGTTTCAGCGCCTAAAACGGGGGAATATTTATATGTCCATGAAAGAAATTGACTTAACCGGCGGCGAATCGGTTTACTGCATTAATGAAGGGCAGTTGGAAAAGGCGTATGAATTGGTAATGGCCAACACTGTGACGGCGGATAAAGTCAATGCTCATTTGAAACGGTTGGAAGAACGGCTGGATAGGAATGAAAGGGCGGCTCTGGCCTTCATTCTGATTGATCGATTATTAAAGAAAAAGTAGCCATTGCCGGTTGATTTGTCGCGCCGGACATCGGCAATTTCCCAAAATATAACAATATTCTCATTTTTCTATGTCCCAAGGATAATTCCAATTCATTATTGAAGCGGGAACCATCAATGCCGGGAAATGGTTTAAGGGTCAATGGAAATTTCCAAAGGTGACATTTTCAAACTTGTGGTCAGCATTCTGATCTGTCAGGCGGCGGGGTTGATCGGTTCTATTCCTAATATAGAGGCGATTCCCAACTGGTACGCCGGACTGAATAAGCCGTCTTTTACACCTCCCAACTGGCTATTTGCCCCGGTTTGGACGACTTTGTATTTGATGATGGGGATGGCCCTATTTCTGATCTGGAAGAGGGGCTGGGGTGCTCCGCAAGTGGCGACGGCAATCGGGCTTTTTGCAGCGCAATTGATTTTAAATGCGGCCTGGAGCTGGCTGTTCTTCGGATTAAAATTGACCTTTGTCGCTTTCTTGGAAATTCTTATTCTCTGGCTGATGCTTCTGCTGACGATTTTAAAATTCAGGATTCTTGTTCCGACGGCGGCTTATTTAATGATTCCCTATCTGGCGTGGGTCGGATATGCGTCGGTGCTGAATTTTTCTCTTTGGAGACTGAATTGATCGGAAGCCCCAAAATGGGCCAAATAAGTCCAGCATATGGATCTTTCCAATGGAAAATGATAAAAAAGCTTGACAATAATATGCAAAAAGATGCATAAAAACGGCTGCATCAATTCATTTATTTTTTGATTGGTCACGCTAATATTTATATATGATATTGTCCTGCAATTTGTTAGGGCGTCGGCATAATAATTGCTTAATTTTATATGCTTACAACGTTTAACTTGGGGTCTTTAATGCCCAAAACGCTTTTAAAACTGTTTGTCTTATTTGTCCTGGTGGCCGTTCCGGCACAGCTCTGGGCCACCCCGCAAATGGTGGAGAATATTTTCCATAACTGGAGATTCTCCGGAGACAATCACCGTTACATGTATGCGTCCTGTATCTCATTCTCGGATCCGGATCTAAATCCCGGCAGACCGGGCGTTCTTCTTTCGAATGGTGGGATTTATCCCAATCGTCTCGACTGGGGACATACTCTGCCGGCCGATCTATCGGTTCCGCCGGATGTCATTCTGAGGGCGAGACTGTGGATCGATGGATTTCTGATTGATTCCGACAATAATTATGTTGGAATCCAGGGAATTTGGACATGGGACCCGTTGAATCAGTGGGGGTATGATAATACCACTTATGATTTGACCAATGTCACGGTGGACGGATTCTGGAACTCAAGCCCCCTCTTGGTTTCGGTTCTTGCCGGAGAACAGAAACTTCGGATAGATCAGGCCTATTTAATGCTTGATTATACAGGGAGCAACGTGGTTCCTGAGCCGGCGACCTTGGCCCTATTCGGGCTGGGGTTGGTTGGACTGGGCATCACTCGCTTCAAGAAGTAGATAGCCCCCAACGACAAGTAACCGCTGGTGATTTCACGATTGCCAGCGGTTTTTTTTATCCCTATTTTGCGGCAGGCAGGTTCGAATTGAATTCCTCCGATAGGTAAAATCGGTCTTGAGGCGGAAGTGCAAATTATGATAAAGTTCTGGAACTATGTTAAGGGCTTCGTGAGTCATTATCTGGGCGGGCTGTATCACCGTATCGATGAGCATCATGCCCTGCTATTGAGCGGAGGACTGGCCTTTTCCCTCTTCGTCTGTATTGTGCCGTTTGTTCTTATTATATTTTCCATTTTGGGGAATGTCCTGGCCAATGAGGCGCTGACAACTCAGGTAAACTCCATGATTGAGCGCGTGGTTCCCTATCAGGTTTATTCCGATTTCGTGCAGAAATTCATTGCCGGGCGGATCGAGGAATTTCGACATTATAAAAAGATCGCCGGGTTGATAGGTGTGATTGGTTTGATGATTGCGGCCAGCGGCTTATTCAGCAGTATGCGGACGATTCTCAACCGGGTGTTTGTTCCCGAGAGAGGGAAATTCATAATAATCGGCAAATTGCGGGATTTCGGGATGGTTCTTCTGGTGATGTTCTTTTTTCTTATTTCGACCGCCATCCTGCCGATTCTCGATATACTTAAACATAGTGCGCAAAAAACAGAAATCCTGAAATTTCTACAATTCAGTCAGTGGGAGAATATAGTCGTTATAGCGGTTTCCTATTCATTCATATTCCTGGGATTTTTTACATTGTATTCGCTGATCCCCTACGCCCGGCTGGGCTGGAAGGTACCGGCCTTGAGCGCCCTTTGGGCGGCATTCTTATGGGAAGCGGCGCGCCAGATATTCGGCTACTATATTTTGAATATTGCATCTCTGAAACAGATTTACGGCACCTATATGTTCATTGTCGTTATCGCGACATGGATTTATTATTCCTCGGTGGTTTTCGTCCTGGGGGCCGAAATCGGGCAGTTATATCGGGAAAGACTGAATCTGAGAAGTTCGGGTAACGGATAGAAAACGGGTTTCATAGCGCAAATAAGGGGCTCGAATTCCTGCCATTTCCGCTTGACGATAGGGAGATTTTGGGTATATTGGTAATTCTTATAAATTTAAATTGAAGGAATTTTAGGATTATGAAACGCACATTTCAGCCGTCGAATCGCAAGAAATTAAACGATCACGGCTTTCGTAAGAGGATGGCGACCGCCGATGGCCGCAAAGTTTTGGCCCGGCGCCGGGCTAAGGGCCGGAAGCGCCTGACGGTTTCCGTTAGGAAAAGAAAATAGTCTAGTTTGGCCAATCACTCGTTAAAAAGCCGGAAAATGATTTACAGTCTTTTGAAAACCGGGAAAAAATGCCGTTCCGGACATTTGACAGTTTTTTATAGCACCGCGGAAACAGCGGACCCCGGCCGATACCGGGCGGCGTTTCTGGTTCCCAAAATTGCCGGAGGGGCGGTGGAACGAAACCGGATCAAGCGGTGGCTCCGGGAAGAGGTGCGCAGGGCGGATATGAAGCAGAAGATGCCCGACCTTCTGGCGCTCAGGTTTAATGGTACGGCCGAGGATGTCAATCATCAATTATTGTCATTGGAGCTGGAGAAAATAATCGGACAGATAAAGATCGATGGCTAATAGGAAAATATCTTTACTCAGTTATCCCCTATTGATTTTGATCGCCGTTTACAGATACACTCTTTCTCCCCTGATCGGAGGCGAGTGCCGGTACTATCCATCCTGCTCGCATTATGCCGAAGAGGCGATTAAGGAGCATGGAGCGCTTAAAGGGGTCTGGCTCGGTATCAAGCGGATATTTCGCTGCCATCCCTGGCACGAAGGCGGCTATGATCCTGTCCCCGGAAAGGAATCCCGATAAGGAAAAGAGCCATGGATAAAAAGACAATATTAATCGTGCTGTTGCTGGTGGTGCTGGTTATTTTTTGGGTGCCGATCATGACTACGCTCGGCCTATATAAGCCGGCGCCTCCGCAGTCGAAGACGCAATCGGCCGATACGCTTAAAGTGCCAGCCGCCGAGACAAAGCCGGAGGCTGTCCAGGATTCAATAAAGACGACCGTCACTGCTACAGATTCCGCCAAAGCCAAAATTCAGCCGATGGAGGAGACGGCCAATCTGCCGGAAGATACAATCACAGTGGAGACCGAGAACTGGGTAATATTATTGAGTAACCATGGCGGCGGTCCGATTTCCCTTAAATTGAAAAAGTACGATTATCCGGATGACGGACCGGTAGAGATGCTTCCCGACTGCAAAAGAGCCACGCCGCAATTTTTCTTCGCGGGCGGCACATTTGACGCCGGAAAACTGGCTTATCAATCATCTCTGGCGGCGGGAAAGTATGTCGTCGACAACTCACCCCTGGAACTTACATATATATATAACAAGGAAGGCGGCGGGTCGATCGCCAAACGGTATCGTTTTTATCCCCAAAAATATGAATATGATCTGGTTATTGAGATAAATAATCACAACGAATTTAATTTTGAGCGGGAATATTCCCTGGAATGGAACAATCCATTGGAACCGACAGAACTTGAAATCGCTGATGATTACAGCATGTTCTGGGCGGCAACCTATATGGGGGGAGAACGGACCAAACTCGATGATTATACCAATAACCAGTTCAATGTCAGTCTGAGCGGTACGACCAACTGGGTGGCTAATCGCTCGAAATATTTCACGACCATCCTGATTCCGCAGTCGCGGGAAGCATCGGGGGTCAAGGCCACCGGGAAGAAGGAAAAAGAAGTTACATCGCAGGGAGCGACGGTTCAAAAAAGGGTGATTACCACCGGACTGGTCATGGATATGCCGGCCACTCCGAGTCTGACTGATTCTTTCTCGGTCTTTGTCGGCCCGATCGATTACGATCTTCTGAAGGGATACAAGCACAATATCGTCGATTTGATTGATATCGGGACGACACCATTCGTGGGCTGGATAATCAAAATTTTCGCCGTTCCGATCATGTGGCTTCTGCCCCGGATGTATCAGATTATACCCAATTACGGCGCGGTCATTATTGTGTTTTCCCTTTTGGTTAAGTTGGTCACCTGGCCGCTGTCGCGAAAGTCAGTTCGTTCGATGATGGCCATGAAAGAGATTCAGCCGAAACTCGAGGAACTTAAGAAGAAACATAAGAATAACCCGCAGGCGCTGAACCGGGAAATGATGAAATTATATAAGGACGCCGGGGTTAACCCATTCTCCGGTTGTCTGATCTATCTGCCGCAGTTGCCGCTTTTCTTCGCTCTTTTTGCGGTCTTCCGTTCCACAATTCTGCTGCGGCAGGCGCCGTTTATTTTATGGTGGAACGACCTCTCGCGCGGGGCGCTTTCCTTTACCGATCCTTATATTATTATGGTGGTTATCATGATGGTGGTGATGTTCATCCAGCAGCATATGACCATGACCGATCCGAAAAACAAAGCACTGGTATATATTATGCCGCCGATGATGGGGTTCTTTTTCTATAAGGCGGCCGCCGGATTGGTTCTCTACTGGACCTGTTTCTCTCTATTTTCCCTTATCGAGCAGATAATATTTAAACCGTACAAGAAACAAACGACAGTGATGTCGCCGCAATCCTGATCGGGCGAGAGGATTTTTCGAAGATTTAGCCGGGAGGCGGAAGCCGCCCGGTTTTTTTATCGGTGATTGCCGATAAAGGTTTGAATTACTCCATATTCAGGCGCGGATCTTGATTTTCCTGCGGAAAGGTAATATTATTAATGGTCGGATAATTTAGAAGGAGCTGCATATAAAGTTTTCCAATGACGATACTATCGCGGCCATAATTACGCCACCAGGCGAAGGCGGGATCGGAGCGATACGGATTGCCGGGCCGAATAGCCGCACGATAACCGAGACAATTTTCAGATCGCCGCTGGGTGATATCGTACCGTATCTGCCCTTCCATATGTACTTCGGTCATATTGTGGACAATAAAGGCGATATTATCGACGAGGTCACGCTGGTGGAAATGCCCGAAGGAAAATCATATACCGGTCAGAAGCAGACCGAAATTTTCTGCCACGGGGGTCAGTTCGTCTTGCGGCGAATACTCCGGGAAATACTCAAACTGGGGATCCGGGCGGCGGAACCGGGGGAATTTACGCGGCGAGCATTTCTCTCGGGGCGAATTGATTTGGCCCGGGCCGAGGCAGTAGCCGACTTGATTGGCTCCAAGACCGAATTCTCCTACATGGCGGCCAAAAATAATTTGCTAGGGACAATGAGCGAAGGGATTGAGGCAATAAGAAGGAAGTCAATTGATCTGCTGGCTGAAATCGAGGCCTCGGTTGATTACCCGGAAGAAGATATAGAGATGCGGGCCAGGGATAAGATGCTGGCCGAAATGAACTATATAATAAAGGAAGCGAAAGGGCTGATTTCAACTTATCGCTCCGGGCGTATCATCAGGGAAGGATATAAGATAGCAATCGCCGGACGACCCAATGCCGGAAAATCGTCGCTCTTCAATATCCTGCTCAATCAGAATCGGGCTATAGTGGCCCCGATTCCCGGGACGACTCGCGATTACCTGACGGAGTGGATCGATTTGGGAGGGGTGCCGGTTGCCTTAACCGACACCGCGGGACTCAGGCGGAGTTCAGGTCATATAGAACGAGAGGGGCAGAAGTCGGCCCGGACGGTCCTGGAAAATGCGGATTTGGTACTTTGGCTGGTCGATATCTCATCGCGGAACTGGCAAAAGGATTTGGTGGGCGATCTCAAAAGACTCTCCCCAAATAAAGATATTATATTATTGTACAATAAGATAGATAAATTGAAGCACAGGTCTAAATTGCCTGTCGATGAAAAAAACGGAAATACGAAGCAGGTGACAATTTCGTGCCGGACAAAGATCGGGTTGCAGAGACTCAGGAAGGAATTAACTGACCATATTAATGGCAGTATGCCTGATCTTACGGATCAATTGGTTGTGACATCGGAGCGGCATAAAAGAAAATTGGAACTGGCGGTGAAATTTTTTAGAAGAACCGCCGGGGGGATTAGAGAATCACTTTCGCCGGAATTGGTGGCGTTTGAGATGAGACAGGGAATAAATGAAATTGACGAAATAACGGGTCGAATATATAATGAGGAGATTTTGGACCGGATTTTTGCCCGGTTCTGTATCGGGAAATAGGAATTGTTTGTCGTGAAACATTTCGACTTTGATATAGCAGTTATTGGCGGTGGACACGCCGGAGTGGAAGCGGCTCTGGCCGGGTCGCGGATGGGTTTAAAGGTGGGGCTGATCTCGATGGATAAGAGCAAATTGGCTCTTATGTCCTGCAATCCGGCTATCGGCGGACTCGGTAAGTCACAGATAGTCAAAGAAATAGACGCTCTAGGCGGAGTCATGGGGAAGGCCATTGATGCCACCGGTATTCAATTCAGACGGCTGAATCTGTCGCGCGGTCCAGCGGTCTGGTCGACCCGCGCCCAGGCGGATCGACTTGGATATAATGAATATATTTGCCGCTATCTGGAGAAAGACAAAAATATCGAAATAATAGAAGGGACAGCCGGGGAATTTCTCACGGAAGGTGATGAAATAAGAGGAATTGCGCTTGAAGACGGCCGGAAAATTCTGGCAAAGAGTGTAATTGTCTGCTCGGGGACCTTTCTTGGCGGATTGATTCATATTGGTGAGAAACAGATGCAGGCCGGTCGGCGCGGGGAAAATGGGGCCTATAGTCTAAGCGAATCGTTCCGAAAACTTGGTTTTGAAATAGGCCGGCTGAAGACCGGGACACCGCCCCGCCTTGACGGGCGAACGATTGACTTTTCTCGTTGTGAAGAACAACCTGGCGAATATCCAATCCCCTTCTTTTCATACACGACGCGGGATCGCGAAATAAAACAGGTTTCCTGCCACCTGACATACACTACGGAAACGACCAAAGAGATAATTTCCAGAAATCTTACCCTCTCCCCCATGTTCTCGGGACAAATCAAATCGCGCGGGCCGCGCTATTGCCCGTCGATCGAGGACAAGATATACAGGTTCTCCGACAAGCCGCGTCACCAGATTTTCCTGGAGCCGGAAGGAAATGGGACCAGTGAGATTTATCCCAATGGCTTCTCGACATCCCTTCCCGAGAATGTCCAATATGAAGCCATCCGGACAGTGATCGGGCTGGAAAATGCGGAGATTACAAAACCGGGTTACGCGATTGAGTATGATTATTGTCCCGCCTATCAAATTGCCGGATCGTTGGAAACCAGGCGAATAAAGGGGCTTTTCCTGGCCGGCCAGATTAATGGAACCTCGGGATATGAAGAAGCCGCCGGTCAAGGATTAATGGCCGGGATAAATGCGTCTCTGAAAATAAAAGGCGAACCGCCTTTGATACTTGATCGGAGCGAGGCTTACATTGGAGTCATGATTGACGACCTCATAACGCATTCCACCACAGAGCCTTACCGCATGTTCACATCGCGAGCGGAGTATCGTCTGGGACTACGCGAGGATAATGCCCGAGACCGGTTATTTGGGTATTCCGCCAAGTATGGACTAATACCTGAGAGCGATTATGCCGGATTTATTGATTTAAGGGAGAAAACCGAAAGGGAAATTGCCCGATTGCGGAAGGTGACGATCCCGGTGTCCCGGCTTGACGGTCTGGCGAAATATTTTGTGAAACGAGAAGCGGTGACGCTGGCCGAACTCTTGAAGGTTCCTGGAGTCAGTCCGGAGGATATTGAACCATTTCTTGCTTTCCCTGCTCAATCTGACAAAATCGTGCCAAATATATTGGAAAGAGCCGCCATTTATATAAGATATGAAGGATATATAAAGAAGCAGGAGCGGGAGGTAGAGAAATTCCGAAAGATGGAAAACGAATTAATACCAGAAGGATTTTCGTTTGATGGCGTTTCCGGCCTTCGGAATGAAGCCAGGGAGAAATTCTGCCGGTTTCGTCCTACTTCGCTGGGCCAAGCGGGACGGATTGAGGGGATCACGACCGGGGATCTATCGGTTCTTTCGATTTATGTCAAGAGATACAAAGACGGTAACGCCTTAAGGGGAATTTCGAGTTAAATGATTGCGCATAGCGAGCCATACAGTCTTCCCCTCTTCAATTCGGAGAAGATTATCGAAAAGTACGGCTCGATCGGGGTGGTGGCCAATTTTCTGGAGGAAATTCAGGCGACCAATGCCCGATTCAACCTTGTTTCACGTGAAACAACCTACCCTGATCTCATTCAGATGGCGGCCGACTCCCTAATTCCTTTTGAGTTTATTGAGCCTCCGGCCGGAAAAATATTTGATATCGGTCCCGGAGCCGGATTTCCTTCCCTCATTATATTATTATCATTCCCAGGGGTGGAAGGGGTTCTGTTCGAAAGGACGCTCAAGAAGGCCGGGTTTCTGGCCGGGATCATGAGGAAGTTCGGTCTCAAGGGGAAAATCATTCCGGAAGACTTTCTGGAAGCGATCAAGAAAATACCTTCGTCAGAATTCAATTATGGTTTCATGAAATATGTTCGCCCGGATCAGCGGCTGCTTCAAGGGGCGCAATCGCTTCTTCTCCCGCATGGCCAGTTCATTTATTACTCCAAATTTGCGCCCCCGTCGAATAATAAAACCGGGCTTCACAAGTGCCGCACCCACGAGTATTATCTCGATAATTCCGATAGGGTTCGGACCATCTGCGTATTTTCAAAATAGTATTATTATTTTCTTGCCAAATATTTGCCAATATCATAATCTGCCTGAGTATAAGAATTTGAAATTGATTCTTCATGAATCTCAAGAGGTGAATGTGGCAAGAATTATAGCGGTGGCCAATCAAAAAGGCGGGGTCGGAAAGACGACGACAGCGGTCAATTTATCGTCCTGCCTGGCCGTTGCGGAGAAGAAGACGCTTCTGGTGGATATCGATCCTCAGGCCAACACGACCTCGGGGATCGGTCTGGATAAAACAAAAATGGATACATCGGTCTATGAAGTCCTTATTGGGGCGCGGACCCTGCTGGAAGTGATAAAACCGACCGACTTGTCCTTTTTAAATGTCGCCCCCTCGTCGATTGCGCTGGTCGGCGCCGAAGTGGAGATGGTATCGATGATGTCGCGGGAAAAGATTCTGGCGCGGGCGCTGGCGACGGTGGCCGATCGTTACGATTACATAATTATCGACTGTCCCCCGTCGCTGGGACTTCTGACCGTCAACGCTCTCTCGGCGGCGCATTCGGTTATCATCCCGATCCAGTGCGAGTATTACGCGCTGGAAGGGCTGGGACAGCTGCTGCACACCATACAACTGGTGCAGAATAATTTGAATCCGTCGCTGGAGATCGAAGGAGTCCTTCTGACGATGTATGACGGGCGGCTGAACCTGTCGCGGCAGGTGGCCGATGAAGCGCGCAAGTTTTTCAACAATCGTGTTTACAACACTGTCATCAGCCGCAATGTCCGGCTATCCGAGGCGCCCAGTTTCGGCAAGCCGATCATACTGTATGACATCTTATCCACGGGTGCGGAAAATTATATGGCTCTGACCAAGGAGGTATTGAGTCGATGACTGGAAAAATTGTTTTAGGGCGGGGTCTGGAAGCGCTGATACCGACGCAGGAGAGTACATCTCAGTCGGGAAGCACATATCGGGCGGTTCCGCTGAATATGATAGTGCCGAATCCGGTGCAGCCGCGGCGGCAGTTCGATGAAGCGGGTCTGCAGGAACTGGCGGAATCGTTCAAGACCCAGGGGGTCCTTCAGCCGATCGTGATCAAGCGTAAGGACAACGGTTATATGTTGATTGCAGGGGAGAGGCGTTATCGGGCGGCCCGTCTGGCGGCGATGGAAAATATCCCGGCGATAATTCTTGACGACAAGGATGAAGGGGACATGTTACAAATGGCCCTGGTGGAGAATCTTCAGCGCGAAGATCTTAATCCGCTGGAAGCGGCCGAGGCCTTCCGAAAATTGATGGATGAAGGAGGTCTGACCCAGAATCAATTGGCCGGACAGGTGGGGAAATCCCGCGCTGCGGTCGCCAATATGCTTCGTCTTTTAATGCTCCCGGAGAAGGTCAAGGACTTTATTCGCGACGGAAAACTGACCGAGGGCCACGCGCGGGCGATTCTTTCCATCGAAGACGATTTGTCGCGGGTGCGTTTAGCGGAACGGATTGTCGCCGATAATATGTCTGTGCGTCAGGCCGAAGAGACGGCCCGGGGCACGAAGAAGAGAAAATTGGTGCCGAAGCGAAAGGTCCCGGCTCTGGTCGAAATGGAAAATTATCTCAAGCAACTCCTGGGAACGTCCGTTAAAATATCTAACGGCCTGAAACGCGGCAAAATTGAAATCGAATTTTACGGTGAGGAGGACCTCGACCGGATCCTGGAATTGTTCCGGAAGATAAATTAATATGGGTCAGGCGAAATATTACAATTTGATGCTGGTGCCGGACGGGGTCGGTTCACCGATCGGGATAAAGGTCAAGGCATGGGTTTTGAAGACGGTAGTGGCGCTTCTGGCGGTGATGCTCCTTTGTACTGTCCTGTTGTTTATTTTTTACGGTCGGATACTGGTCAAAGCCTCCGAGGCGGAACAACTGGAGCGGGAAAATGTCTCGCTTAAAATGTATAAGTATAAATTGGGATTGCTGGAAAAAAATATGAAGGAAACGCGCGCCATTGTCGACCGGATCGCCCGCCTGGGCGGGATTGATTTCGAAATCCCCGAGCTTCCCCCGGATTCGGTTCTTTTCGCCAATCTTGACGATGGAAGTATAAGCGATTCGGCGGCCCAACTAAACGAAGATCGCGCCATACCGGAAGGTCTGCCGCTACGGGGATTCATGACGCGCGGCTATACCGACGATTCCACCGGGGGACATCCCGGAGTCGATATCGCGGCGGCCATCGGCACCCCGGTGCTGGCCACGGCGGGCGGACGGGTGGCGTTCGCCGGCTACGATTCGACCTACGGTCTGATGGTGGTGATCGATCATGCCGACAGTCTTTCGACCGTGTACGGTCATAACAGCGAACTTCTGGTGAAGGCCGGCGACAAGGTGAATTCCGGGATGCGGATCGCACTGTCGGGGAATACCGGCAAATCGACCGCGCCGCATTTGCACTATGAAATCAGGGAAAACGGAATACCAATTAACCCTTTAAGATATATATCAGGCAATGAAGTACCAAACAAGTAAAGCAGAAGGTGGAGTAATGAACACCATTATCGGAAAGGACGCCGTTTTTACGGGAACGCTCGATGTCAAGGGAGCGGTGCGGATTGACGGAAAGGTCAAAGGGAAAATCATTTGTGATGATACCGTCACGATCGGTCTCGGCGGGGAAGTAGAAGCCGATATCGAAGCCGGAGTGGTGGTGGTAGCGGGAAAGGTTGTCGGCAATCTCAGCGCTTCGGAACGAATCGAGTTACAGGCCAAGTCCGATATCGAAGGGGACTTGAAGACCAAGTCTCTGGCCATGGAGCAGGGCGCGGTTTTCTGCGGGGCCTGTCGGATGAAGGAGGGTCAGGCAAGTCTGGGCTTCATTCCACCGGCTGAATCGGGGACGGAAAAGAAAGCGGAATCGGTTCTTTGGAAAAATCGCGACAAGGACGATAAAGGTTTTTAAAAGAATTGTGGAAAAACCTTCCGATTTGTGGATAAACGTCTATTCGTATATCCGGTAATCACTTGAACGGACACAGTAAAGGCATAATTGGCTCGTTTTCCACAACTTTCTGTTTAGTAGTTACTTAAAGGGTTGTATTCGGCCTTTCCAGTTGGCTCTTACTTTTCATAAATTAAAGTTATATTGTTGTAGTATAATGACATATGTAACGACAACGGAGGTTCTAATAAAATGACGGAAAGAGGCGGCGACCTTCAGGCGGTAGAACAGCTCAAGGTGGCTCATGATAATATTAAGAGAGAGATATCCAAGGTAATAATCGGTCAGGATCAGGTAATAGAACAGCTTCTGATAGCCCTTTTGTCTTCCGGCCACTGTCTTCTTGTCGGGGTTCCCGGGTTGGCCAAGACCCTCCTTATCTCGACTCTGGCCAATATCTTAGACTTGAAATTCAACCGCATTCAGTTCACTCCTGACCTGATGCCATCGGATATTACGGGGACAGAAATAATCGAAGAGGACAAGATTTCGGGCAGGCGCGGTTTTCGTTATGTCAAGGGACCAGTCTTTGCGAATGTCATTTTGGCAGATGAAATCAATAGAACACCGCCAAAAACACAGGCGGCCCTTCTTCAAGCAATGCAGGAGCACGAAGTGACTGCGGCGGGGGAAACCTATAGCCTGGAAGAGCCGTTTTTTGTCCTTGCCACCCAAAATCCTATCGAGCAGGAGGGGACATACCCGCTTCCGGAGGCCCAGTTGGACCGTTTCATGTTCAATATCTATGTTGATTATCCGTCGGGAGCAGAAGAGGAGACGATTGTCAGGACCACGACTGTAACGGCGACCCACACACTCGGAAAAATACTGAATGCCGCCCAGATAATGGAATTGCAGAAATTGGTGCGGCGGGTCCCCGTGTCGGATCATCTGATAAAATATGCGGTCGATATATCCCGGGCCACTCGCCCCAATAATGCAGAATCGCTCGATTTTATCAAGAACTGGGTGTCGTGGGGCGCCGGCCCGCGGGCCTCGCAGTATATGATTCTGGCGGCCAAGACTCGGGCGATACTGGATGGACGGCCGACACCGGGTCCGGAGGATGTCCGTTTCGCCGCGCTGCCGGTTTTGAGACATCGGATCGTGACATCGTTCAACGCCGAGGCCGACGGGGTCGATACAGCGGCGATCGTGAAGAAATTGATTGAAACTGTCAAGGTGCAGGGATAGCCGGTACGGAATGAATTGAATTCAAGGAATGAACTAATAGGAGACGGATATGTGGGAGAAGTTTAATCTGACCATGCTCCCGGCGCACGGGAAGCTGTTTGTCGGAATATTCACGGCCCTGATGCTGGTCGCGATGCTCTGGGCCGGCGGGCTGGCGATTATCGAATCGGGTTTATTCGGCGGGGATGAAGATGAAATGCAGGCGCAGGCGGCGTATGATTATCAGGCTGATTTGGAAGCGATTCAGTCCGATTCGGAGGCGGTGACCGCCCCCAACTGGGCCGATTCCGGGCAGGAGGAACCGATCACCAATGAAGATATGGGAAAATTCGCGGGGGCGTCGGACGAAACGACCTGGGAGAAGTTTGTTGATAATCTGAAACTGGGGCATGTGCATCTGAACGGCCATACGGCCCTGTTCTTTGCGATCGGCGTTTTATTTTTCTTCTCGACGGCGTCGATTAAAAGAAAGAAATTGGTGTACTGGATTTTCGGGCCGGCGATATTGATTCATGCGATTGGTCTGGCCGGAACCGATACTTGCCCCTATGCCAAGATCTTCATTTATATCGGCGGCCCGCTGATACTTCTATCGGTGTTTTATATGTCATTAAAGATATTCAGCGATTTGAGGAAGAAGGGGACGGCGTAGAGAATTAATCCGCCAGGGTTTAATATCAGTAGTGAGATTCGCATTCTTGATCCAGGTCAAAGACCGGGATGACATTTAGAGGGAATCGAGTTAATGGCAGATGCTTCATCTGCCAAAGTAATTATTTGGTAGAATAGATTTGATGGAAACTTCATACCGCAAATATCTGGACCCGGAAATTGTCGGGAAACTGAAGGGGATGGAACTGCGCGCCCGGATGGTGGTCGAAGGGTTTATAGCCGGGTTGCATAAATCGCCATACCACGGTTTCTCGGTGGAGTTCGCCGAGCACCGACAGTATATGCCGGGGGACAATATCCGCGATATCGACTGGAAGGTGTTCGCGAAATCGGATCGGTATTATATCAAGCAGTATGAAGAAGAAACCAACCTGAAAGGGTATCTTCTGCTCGACTGCTCGGCGTCGATGGGGTATTCCTCGGGCGGGACGGTGAAGCTCGATTATGCCGCGATGCTTTCGGCGGCGCTGTCGTTTTTGATGCTCAAGCAGAGGGATGCGGTCGGGCTGGTGACATTCGACGAACGGATCCGCCGCTATATCCCGCCGCGGAGCAAATCGGGGCATTTGCATCTCCTTTTGCAGGAGATCGCCAATCAAACGCCGAGTGATAAAACCGATATTGCCGTTGCCCTGCATGAAATGGCGGAGCGGATTTCGCGCCGGGGATTAATTGTCATTCTATCCGATCTGCTCGACGAGCCGGAGAAAATTATTTCGGGGCTGAAACATTTTCGCCACAAGAAGCATGAAGTGATACTTTTTCATATTCTCGATCCGCGGGAGAAGGATTTTGCTTTCCCGACTGAGGCGATCTTCAAAGATATGGAAACGGGGGAAGAGATCACGACTTTGCCGTGGCAGATGAAAAAGCATTTTGCCCGGATGTCGAAAGAGTTCTCGGAAAAGATTGCGTCGGAATGCCGTCAGAGCCGGATCGATTATCATCTGATTGATACGTCGGTGCCTTTCGACTACGCCCTTTACGCCTTCCTGGCGAAAAGGGAGAAGTTGTACTAGGATTCTCTTTTTCCAAAAGCGATCAATTGAGTGAGCGCCCACCCCAAGGCGTGGGTTACTCAATTATTCCGATATTGCCCTCGTTATTCCGGGGATAGAGCGTCAGTTCACCGCTCGCACGGCTCGCTGAGGAACTGATGCAACTTTGAATTTGTACTGGAATTCTGCATGTCGAAACCCCGTTCGTCTTCGCCTTCGGCTCTTCCGAAGGGGGATTTCGAACTACTTTGATTCATCCGGCTGGATTCCTTGATAAGAATTCATTTAGATTCACCATTACGAAACTAATTTTTGACTTTCCCGTATAGGAATTCATTAATTCATATGTATTGACTAACAGGCGGCTTTCTATATTTTTTCAAAATAAATTGCAGCGGATGGGATTGAGGTATGTCAGATTTCAATAATTTGTGTCTATTCGGAAAAACGGGCTTATGGTTTTTCATAATTTCAATGATGGTTATCGGTATTTCATTTGGCGCGGTGATTCAGGGAACCGTTTTCGATCAGCAGACGGGAGCGGTGATACCGTACGCGACCGTTCGTGTCGAAGGGACCGGCAAATCGGCCTTGAGTAATGCCGAGGGAAAGTATCGGATTAAACTCGATACGGGGCAATACGTGGTCAGATTCAGCCATATTGCCTACTACTCCGACAGCGTCGTAATTGCGGGCGACAAGAACCTGTCAAATATCGATATCAGATTGCGTCCGGCGGTTCAATTATTGAAAGGGATGAAGGTTTATACCCGTGCCTATGATCCGGCGCAGAGAATTATTCTGGAAGCGATCGCGCACAAGGACAGTCTTTTGAATCGTCTCAGAAGTTATTCTTTTGAGTCGTACACCAAGATGGTGATTCGCGACCGCAAAAAACCGGATTCGATTAATATCCTGGCCATTACGGAAACGCAATCGATTTCGAACTGGGAGAAGCCGCACAAGCAGAAAGAGACTATCATTGCCCGGCGGGAATCGGCTAATCTGGAAGGAGCCGAGGTGCTAGTGGCTTTCGGGGGAGAACTGCTCGATTTCAACCGCAACCGGCTCGATTTGGGGGAAAACTCGATGGTTTCGCCAACGGCCACCGATGCGCTCGATTATTACAATTATTATTTAATCGATACCGTTTATCTCGACAAGCGGGCCATTTTCCGCCTTGAAGTGGAGCCGAAGAAAGAGGCGGTGCCGCTTTTTGCCGGGACGATCGATATTGTCGATTCCAGTTTTGACGTGGCCGGGGTCGATCTGGGGTTCAATAAAGCGGGGGAGATACCGTTTCTCAAAAATACGCGATACAGCCAGAAATGTGCACCGTTCGGCAACGATATCTGGATGCCGATTGAAATCCGCCTGGCGGCCGATATAAATTTCCCCTTTCCCGGCCTGCCGCCGCTGAATTTTGATGTCGCCGCGGCCCTGCTCAATTACACTTTCAATTTAGATTACCCGGATGAGGCATTCGATTATGCTATTGAGGTCGACAAAAATGCCGACAAGGTCGATTCCTCGGTTTGGGCCACGGGACCGTCGATACCGCTGACAACGCAGGAACTGGAAGGATATCGAAGAATCGATTCGACGGTCAAACATATTCCGGTCTATAAGAAGGCGATGCGGGCGGTCCTGGCGGCGCCGCTCGTGATGTCGTTTGCGCAGGATTTTTTCCATTTCAACCGGGTGGAAGGAGCCTATCTGGGCGGGGCGGTCAAGCCGGCGTTTTTCAATTCGAAACTGCAATTACGGCTAAAATCGGGCTGGGCTTTCGGGGGGAAATACTGGCAGCATGATTATACGGCGCAATATGATTTTATGAAGAAACGGGGACTGCGGGTCAGTTTCGGATTCCACGATTTGATAACACATCGACCGACTGTGATTTCAAGTCTCAACGGCAACCCGACCATCCCGAGTCTTTTCGACCGGGCCGATCCGTACGAATATTATCTGGAAAAAGGATTCATGGCAAAATTGGAATCATCGATACTGCCCGAACACCGGTTGACATTGGGGGTGACGTATCGGGATTACGATCAGTATGCGGTCATCAATGCCACCAATTACGCTTTTGTAAAAACCTCGCATGATTATCGGATAAATCCTCCGATTACCGATGGCAAATTGCGGTCACTCACTTATAGCGTGACTTGGGAAACAAGGAACTGGATGAAAATCAAAGGGCGGGAAGAGACAATCCCGGCTTATCCCTATACACGGTTCAGTTTTAATATGGAAATGGCCTCACCGGATCTGATCAAAAATGATTTTAATTTCCGCCGGTATCAGGTTGGGTTTAATCACCAGCGGGAATTTCTTGGGTTAGGGAAGACATCGCTGTTTCTGAGCGCCGGAATTTCAGACAAAGAACTTCCCCCCCAGAGATATTTCACGGTCGATTGCAGTGAAGGAATTTTGTATGAGGCGCTGGCCTTTAAGACCATGGGGCACGTCAATTTCGCCGGGAACCGGATGGCGGCCGGGTATCTCGAACAGGATTTCGGCCGGAGATTCTTTCTCTGGACAGGTTTGCCGCCGTTCAAGAGTCTGCCTCTGACCTTGTCGGCTTACGGGGGAATCTTCTGGACGGAATTCAGGAATCACGCATTTCGACCTGGCGACGAATATATGATTGAAGCCCGGAGTCCCTATCGGGAAATCGGATTTGCGATCGGCGGGCTGCCGCTTCTGCTCAAGACCTATTTCACCTGGCAACTGTCAAACTATCAGAGCAACAAATTTTCTTTTGTGGTTGGAATGGGATTTTAGGCCGGGAATCCGATTATTGGGCAAATTAAAAGGGCCGGTCGAAGCCGGCCCTTTCTAATAGTGTCATTGCTGCCTTCAAGATGCGATCTTCGGTGTAGACTTCATGCTTAAGAGGTCATAAATGATGATGATAACTCCGGCCAGGAAGACGAGTCCGCTTCCGATCGCGATTTTGAACCATAGTTGCATCTGTGCCTGGGCGGTCATAAAGCCAAGGCCCAAAACCCGCTCCAGATAAGATTGCAAAACACCGGCGACACCAAATGCCAGTCCCAGGGCGAACATAGCAATGCTGGTCGTCCAGAAGCCGATTTTACCCAAATTCTGCTGGAAACCATCGATCCCCTTAAGGCGCGGAAAAGCGTAATAGAAAATAGTCAGATTCAGAAGAGCGTAGGCGCCGAAAAAGGCCATATGACCGTGGGAAACGGTGACCTGACTCCCGTGGGTATAATAATTTATTTGCGGGAGAGTATGAACAAAACCCCAGACGCCGGCTCCGATAAGATGATAGACGGAGCAGCCGATGGCCAGGGTCCAAACGACCGGATGAGTCACTTTCTCTTTTCGTTCCCTGACATGGCGGAAAGTATCCCAGACCATGAGGATAATCGGCAGTGGCTCGAGAGCGCTGAAAATACCACCAATCCAGAGCCAATAATGGGGGGCCCCGATCCAATAGTAGTGATGTCCGGTTCCGACAATTCCGGTAAACAAGAAAAGGCCGATTTCGACATAAAGCCATTTTTCGACAGTGGCCCGCGGGACTCCGGTTATCCGCATCAATATCCAGGCTATGATGGCCCCGGTCACCAGTTCCCAGGCCCCTTCGACCCAGAGATGAATGACCCACCACCAGTAGTACCAGTCGATGGCCAGATTTTTATAAAAGGGGATGCCGAATAAATACAGAAGAGCCAGCATGACCAGGCCGCCGAGAAGGGTCCCCTGGATCATGGTCCAATTTTTGGCCCGATACAGAGTCATACCGACATTGAAGAGGAAGATCAAGGCTCCCACGACGATCAGGAAATTGAGAGGGAAAGGAATCTCGAGCAGGGGTCTCCCTTTGGTCCAGCCGAACAAGAAGCCGGTCAAAGCGGCGACACCGGTCCCGACCAGTAGAATTAATTGGATATAGGCAAGTTTGGTGCTGAACAATTCCGATTTGCTTTCTTCGGGAACCATGAAATATGTTCCGCCCATAAATCCAAGCAACATCCACAGGACAAGCAGATTGGTATGAAAGGCGCGGGCCGTGGCAAAGGGGAAAATGTCAACCAGACTCTGAGGAAGGGTAAAGGCATAATTTATGGCCAGCCAGAGTCCCATGATTACCTGAAGGCCGAACAGTAGCAAGGCGATGACAAAATAAGGATAGGCGACCCGTTGTGATTTATAGGGAGTCATTAGTTATCTCCTTTCTGCTTGACGAGAAAATCGACCAAGGCCTTCAGGTCGCCCGCAGAAAGATCCGGGTAGGCCGGCATGTCGGAATTGGCCCTGAGGGATTGGGGATCGGTAATCTGTTTGCGAATGGCGGTTCTGTCCAGCCGTGAGCCGATAGCATCGAGCGCCGGGCCGGCATCACCTCCCACACCGCCGATTTTGTGGCAGGTGATACAGTTGTTGCTTTTGAATAAAGCGGCTCCAGGGGATAAATCGGTCCCGCCCATAAGACGCGCGGTTTCGGAGGAACGGCGACTCTTTTCGTCCTGCGGGGGCCAGTTATTGTTGTCGATGCCGTCGACCCATTGGAAGAAGGCAAGCAATTTATCAATTTCCTCGGGGGAGACGTTCTGGTGCGGCATTTTGCGGAAGGAATTGGCCAGAGTCAGTTCCGGTTGAGTGATAATGCCGCGAAT
This sequence comes from Candidatus Zixiibacteriota bacterium, assembly GCA_900498245.1. Classification (NCBI taxonomy): domain Bacteria; kingdom Pseudomonadati; phylum Candidatus Zixiibacteriota; species Candidatus Zixiibacteriota bacterium. The sequence goes on along the minus strand of LS998015.1, from coordinate 13,686 downwards.
ATATTTCTCTCCCCGGCGGCTGTAGACCCGGGTCAAATCAGGGGCGTAGTATCCTCCGAAGCCGAGAATGGTATGGCAATCGTTGCAATTATATTTCTGAAAGACATGTTTCCCGGCCACAACCTCATCGGAAAGCCGGTCGGCGTGCGTTAGAGCGGCGACCTGACGATGGGTGTCGAAAGTGAGTATCAGAAAAAGGAGAGCCGAGGAAAGAGTCCCGGCATAAAAGATCCATTTGGCGGTTTTGGTTGACATTTTAGACCTCATATTCTATCAATGATGATGATTAGCAGGGGAAGCGCCGGGCGAGTACCTGCGCACCAGTTCTTCGGCCATCCGATGAAATTTCTCGTGCTCTCCGACTCCGGTTTCTTCTTCTTCAAACCTCTCAAAGCGGTCATACATGGCGGTCATGATTTCGGGCGGAATATTCTGCTCGGCGGCGGGGTAGAGGATATTATCCTCCTTCATGATATGACGGCGCAGAAGATCGATATACTCTGTAGCGGTGCGGGATATTTCCTGGCGATCATTTTCGGCCCACGGTTCTTTTTTGTCCGCCAGAGCATTAAGCCGGCTTATGAGCCGCCGGCCCTCATTATGCTCCATAAGCATGACCGCCACCGGCCCCTGCTCCCGGGAGAAGCCGCGTTCGATCATTTCGGCGAAGAGAATTCCTTCTTCTTTGCCGTGGTGACAGGAATCGGCAAAAGTGCGGATGAAGGCGGTGAATTTCGCGAGGTCACGCCGATCAATCTCTTCTCCCTTATCGATTGCCCCGATATAATACTCAAGAGCCGCCAAAACCTTTTCTATCAGGCGGTGTTCATTTTTCAGCATTTCAATCGCTTTCATATTGGCTCCAATCTTGACTGGTTTTGATTCAATCATTGGTCATGCCCACCGTGATCCGGCCCGGCTTCCCGGCCGTGTCCCGGATCGCTCGAGGCGTCCAAGTAAAGTCGTTCCACGTAATGGACAAATTGTACATAGGATTCTACATATTCCCGGCCGGAGGCAACCGATTCAGAGGCGTGGCGGCTTTTTTCGAGGGCTTCAAGATAGCGTTTATGCAGACCGGTCAGAAGGGACTGCCGTAAAAGCGCCTGCAGGGTTGAATCAGAACCGGTTTCCAGGGAGCGGTCCGCTTCGACTACGGACAAAGGAAGATCCGATCCGGCGGGCTTCAATCCGGTGTAAGGGGCACCCTCACCTTCCCGGTGAATTCTGACCAGTGTTTCAAAGAAATAGCGGTCGGCCATGACGCGGGCGGTTTCATTGAGAACGCGGACATTTCGGGCTTCGGCGAAGGCGGTTTGAATTTCCCCTTCCGCATCTGCCTTGACCCATTTCAGGACGGGGGTGATATCGCCGCTTTCCAAAGCAGTCCGGGCGTCCTTGATGACGGGCCCGTCCATGGTATCACAATGAGCTCGAACCGGCGGCGCTGTCGCGGCCAGAAAGGCAAGTGAAAAAAGAATCAGGGTCCCCAGCCTGACAAGATTAATTCGGGATAACATATATGACCTCCTCAAATAATATGAATACCTGACCCTATAATCAGGTATTTTGTTAGCATAGAAGACAGGTTTCATGAGTAACTCCTTTTTACTTACTTTTCAGGGACCTTACCGCCGCATCGAGCGTCATAGCCCCGATCGATTTGGAGAACTGATCGCGGAGTGATTTCCAATGGTTGTGCAGGGCGCAGGGCGCTTTATCATTGCACTCCTGCAGGCCGAGGATACATTTCCTATCGAAATCCTGAGTCCCATCGACCGCTTCGACAATATCCATAATGGAGATTTCTTTGGCCGGGCGGGCGAGAGTAAATCCGCCACCGGGGCCTTTGGTGGCGATGACCAGCCTTTTGTTTTTCAGGTTATGGAGAATCTTGGACAAGAATTGCCGCGGGATATTTTCGGCCTGGGCGATTTGCGAAACCCGGATCGGTATTCGTTCCGTCTGGCGGGCCAGATAAATCAGGGCCCGCAGGGCATGTTGGGCAGTAGGCGAATAAATCATTTCTTATATCCGATTATATGACCATTTACTCATCTATTATACATTTATTTTCGTCAATGTCAAGAAAAAATGTAATCAATTTGATCGGATTTTTCAGCAACGAAAATCAGGCGGTTACCGCCCGGTTCCCCGATTCATTTCCCTAACTATGGCCTTACCTAATATTCTGAAGTAACGCCTTGACAACATCATTCTTAAGGACCTCTCCGTCAGCGGGGGTGGTGGAGACATTTACCAGCCCGTTGGAAATCTGTACCAGTTTCTTGACTTCGGGAGAATCTAATAAACCCGGGGACTCCAGAAGAAGGGTCGGGGTTTCCAGGGGAAGAATCTGGTCGACCGAGGTTCGTTCCCCGGGATAACTGGAAAATTTGGTGTACCACCAGAAATAGGTCGCTTTCGAAAAGGGGATGGGGAGGAGTCCGCCTTTCTTTATAATTCTTTCAATATATTTGGTCGCGGTCAGGTTGGGATCGACCGCCACTACGCTCGCAATTCTCTTTTCAGTCCGGGCGGCATTGATGACGGCGTCTCCGCCCAGGCCGAATCCGGCCACCGCGAGCGGGGGATGAAAGAGACCGTGAATTGAAAGGTGCGCGATAACCTCCGTGAGGTCATCCGCCTCAATGGTTCCGGCCATATGATAGGCCCCGCCGGAAAGTCCGGAAGCGCGCTGGTCATAAGTTACGACCGCCAGCCCGGAATCGAGAAGCGGCGCCGGGTAGTCGATCAAAGAAGTTCGATCAGTATCGGCGGCCGGGACCAGGATGACCGTGCCGCGGAGAGGGCGGGCTTGGGAGGTATCCGGGAAAAAGTAGAGTGCGGCCAGTTTTACGTTATCATTGGCCTCCACCGTAAAAGTATCCGGCTTGAGACCGTGTTCGACAAAAATCGAAGGGTCGTTGGGTAACTGGAAGGCGGGGTCCTTGAATTTATCCCGATCGGGTCGTCCGACGGCGCCGGGGACGGTCATGATGGGATAGACTCCGTAGAAAAAAATGAGGACCACGACGATAACAATGACGGCGGTGGTCTGGACGATTTCCCTGGTCTTCTTGCTCATCAATTTGGCCATATCGATAACCTCTCTTGTCCGTGATTTAGAAGAACTATGTAAAAAATATTGGGAGATCTGGCAACATTTAATTTCGGGCAAAACCGACCCGGGATTGCGGGAAGAGGCTGATCGAGAAATGGACAGAAGCCGGTTGCGGGGGAAAAATATTGGGAACAAAAGGAAATTTTCTATTGACAGAATTCGCCCTTCTGTATATATTCTGTCGGATGATAGGTAAAGTGTCCGCAAAATAACCTTATTTAGTTGAAGAATTAAGGTAAACTAAAAGGTCTGCAAGAACCCTGAAGCATATTGCTAAAGCAAAAATACTCCTGTTTTAAGTCGGCTGTGGGGGGCCGCTTAAAAGAAAAGAAATTGACATATATCAGTGCTGTCGGATAAAGAGGCATCGCTGAAAAAAAGGACAAAAAAGCCGATAGATGGTAATAAATCATCATGGCTATGTTTGCCGGTTTATCCGGTTAAATCCTAGAGGTTAAGAGTTATTGTTATTAGCTAAGGGATAGCCTAATTTCTTAAAACATTTTTGTTTCAGGAGGAAGGAATGTCCTTCAGTCCCAGATCCCTAAAGCTCAGCAGGCTTTTTGCCGTCGCTATTCTGCTTCTTTTGGCGGGAGTTTCCTCGGGGTTCGCGCAAATCTACCCTGACTTGGAAGTTGAGGTTCGCGATACGACCGCCTATCCGGGGACGCAAAATTCGGTTATATCGGTATATATGAGAAATTATGCCGACACGGTCGCCGGGTTCGAATTATGGCTCCAACTGAGCCGGACGGACCGGGCGATCTTTCAGACCAACATCGATACGGTCATCGACACCACTTATTACAGATGCACTCAATGGAATGGGAGCACCTGTCTGGATACCGTGATCGCTTCCTGGTACTGGGTTTGCACACAATATTCGGGGTCGACCTGTGTTGATTCCTCTTATCAATTGGGGTATTATCGTTGTACAAATTACCATTTACCCGACTCGGTTTGTCTGGATTCGGTCTGGGTGCCGGGGTATGACTGGCGCGTGATCGACACTCAAGTTGTCCACACCGGGAATTTCGATACTACCGGAACCCTGATTTCGGGATGGGAATATATTCAATCGCGGTCGCTGGGCGGGAGCGGGTACGATATAAAAATTACGGCGCAGGCCAATACGGCCCCGCCTCCTTATCATAAAGGAATCGGCTTCCCGCAGTATGGAACCAAGCCGCTCATTAAACTTCTGGCCGATGTTTATCCCCTTCCCGATTCGGTTCTGGACCGGACGGTAAAGATCGCGATACAGGCCCATAATCTGGATAATTTCAGTTTTTCCCGGCAAGACGGGAGTTCGATCGGGGTTATTTCTTATTATGTTCCCGATACCAGTTGGTTTGTCTGCCAGGCCTGGGACGGAAGCAATTGCCTGTTGTGGGAAAAGGTCCAGGGGCCGCCGGCCGATTCTTTCCATGTCGATTCCCTGCTGACCGGAAAACTGGACTCGACCAAGGTGGCGCTTTTTGACGGCACGCTGTCCATTCTTCAGGGGTTGTGCGGGGATGTCAACAATAACGGTGTCATCAATATCCTTGATGTCAGTTACCTGATCAATTTCCTGTATAAGCATGGGCCGGCTCTGCCGAATCCGTACCTGGCCGACTGCAATGGCAAGGCGGGGCTCAATATTCTCGATGTCAGTTATATTATTAACTTCATCTATAAGCACGGCCCGGCGCCGATATGCCTGTAGGGATGTAACGGAGAATTAACGAGTTTCAAATAGACGGTGATTTAGAAAAGAAAAACTTTTAGAAAAAGAAAGGAGGTGACACTTTAAGAGGTAATTTTTAGAAGAACACGCGCTCAGAAGAAAGAACAAACTGAACTTTCTTATCCTTCCGGAATCAGTGGCATTCGGCCTGGTGGCTCTCGCCGAAGAACCATGAATGGTTTCGGGAACCCCGAGGGGGGGTTATTAAGAGACTCAGAAAGAGTCTTATAATGATGATGAATTTGTTAACGAAACAAAATAGGAGCACAAGATGAAACGCAATGTTTTAGTTCTCGTCTTATCCTTATTGCTTCTTTCTTTTGGGCTAGCAAACGCAGATTTGACTTTCCGCACCGAACTGACGGGTGGATATATGGACGGCTCCACGCTGACCATTAATTCAGGCGCGCCGGTATTCGTAGATATCTACGCGACCAACACCACCCCGCCGGCGTGGCGCGGTGCCTGGTCGAGCCCGTTCACTTTCACCGGGACAGGTATTGTCAACCCGGTTACTTTCACCGACACCAGCACCTGGGTTATTCCGTCCTTTAAGGCGTTGTGGGATCTGTTCTACACCACCTGGGCGGATCTCAATACGTTTAATCAGCCCGCGCACACCGCCAATCTGCCGTTCCTGTTTAACGTCAGCGGTGCGGCCAACAATGCCGGTCTCTATCCGACCGGAACGGAATTCCAGGTCCTGCACATGGGCGTGACCGTAACCCTTACGGATCCCGGTACGCCTGGTGAACTTTGCATCGCGAAGGGCGTTCCGAGCGACCCGACCTATGACTGGCTGTTTGAAGACCCGGTTCCGACCTATGATCCGATCTGCTGGCCCGTCAATGTTCAGCCGGATCCGCCTCCGGTGTTCGATAACTGCACACCCGGTTTGACCTTAGATCAGCAGTTCAACGTTCCGTTCACCTATACTTTCACCGGTCATGATGTCCCGAACCCGGATGTAACTCCTGGCGGAATTCATTTCTGCAAGATGTCCGGCGTAGGTGATGTGACTGATGCCGGCGTGTGGACCTATAATGCCACTTGCGTCGATGTTGACCAGTCACTGTCAGTAGTAGTGGGTATTGGCGATGCCAATAATCCGTGTGGCGCGGTTAACACCTGCACTATCAATATCGTCGTCCGCAACACTGCCCCGACGATTACCTGCCAGCCCAACATTACTGTTGGCACCAGCGGCGGATTCATTCAGTATACTGCCGCCGACATCAACACTGGCGATACCAAGACCTGGTCGATTGAAGCGTCCGACGCTCCCGGTGCGATCACTGTTGATGGTACCGGCAAAGTGACCTTTGTTCCTGGCGCTCTCCCGGCCGGCGACTATAACTTCACCGTTAGAGTCACCGACTGCGGCGGTTTGTTTGCCGAATGCCAGGGCAGGTTCTCGCTGGTTCTGACCAATCCTTTCTATGTTAAGATTGAAAAGGCCGAAGGGCTGACCGGTAAGGGCGTCCTGCAGGGCCATCACACCCTGTTGAATGTCTATGGCAATCTTAACACGGCCGACGCGGAAGTCTGGGGATGGGATTTCCTCATTGCCTATGACGCTTCCGCTCTGTCTCTGATGAACGTGGTGAAGAGCGACCTGTTCGCGATTCCCGGCGCCAATGAATTCGAATACCTGACCTATCGCTTCGGCGCTACCGGAAACTGCGGCAATGGCTGCCCGACTGGTTTGGTCCGCGTAATCGCGATTGCCGACCAGAATGACGGTTATCACCACCCGGTTTCCAAGGTTATTCCTTCCGATCATATTCTCTTCCAGCTTGACTTCCTCGTTTCCAACGATCGGACTTTGGAATGCATGTTCGTACCGGTTCGGTTCTTCTGGACCGACTGCGGCGACAACACCCTGGCCATGCGCTTCCCGCTGGGCTATGGCGCAAGCAATCCTCCGATTCCGGTGGCTGAGAACGACTATGACGTTATCACCGTGTTGAATTCGGGGATTTATGAATTCGACGATCCGCTTCGCTTGAACAACATTGCCGACGGCGGTTCAGTGTTCCCGACTTTTGTCGGCGCTCCGGATTCATGCTTGACCTATGCCATTCTGGCGAAGCAGCCGTTCCGCCTTGTTGACTTCATCAACGGCGGTGTGGACATCATCTGCAGCGGCGACATCGACGCCCGCGGTGACGTCAACCTGAACGGTATCTCGAACGAAATCGGTGACGCGGTTGTGTTCACCAACTATTTCATCGGCGGCCTGGCGGCCTTCACGGTTAATATTGAAGGTCAGATTGCCGCTACCGACGTTAACGCTGATGGAACCACGCTGTCGGTTGCCGACCTGGTTTATCTTATCCGTGTGATCGTCGGCGATGCTCTGCCGTATGCGAAGTTGAACCCGAATGCCGGCGCGATGACCCTCACCAGCAACGGCTCGGTACTCAGCACTGATGTCGAACTTGGCGCACTGTATGTAGTCATGAACGGCCATGCTGATGTCAGCCTTGCCGACGGCGCTGCCAATATGCAGTTGAAGACCGGCGTGATCGACGGTAACACCGTTGCTCTCGTCTATTCCTTTGACAAGGGTCAGACCTGCACTGGCAATGTTCTGAACACCAACGGCACGATTCTCCGTGCGGAAGCCGCTAATTACGAAGGTTCGGCCTACAAGACCGGCATCGATAATCTGCCGACTTCATTCAGCCTGACCAACTATCCTAACCCGTTCAACCCGACCACGACGATCTCGATGGCTCTCCCGGTTGCTTCCAACTGGACCATTTCGATCTACAACGTAGTCGGCCAGAAGGTAGCTTCCTTCGACGGTCATAGCGAAGCTGGTATCGTAAACGTGAACTGGGATGCCTCTAACCAGGCCTCCGGCGTCTACTTCTATAAAGCGGAAGCGGGCAAGTTCTCGGCTACGAAGAAGATGGCTCTGTTGAAGTAGTTTTACTTCAGATTTTTCCGAGGAGGGTTTTATCCCTCCTCGGAAATAGAAAATTAAACAAAGGAGTGACTAACCGAACGATTGATAAAGAATGGATTTTTTAGGTGAAAAGAGGAAAGAGTGACGGCCCCAAATGGATGTAACAGTTCAAGTTCATGGAATAACAGGGGCTTTTTTATTTTGTCGGCAAGGATCGCCTCTCTGACGGACTGCAAGCCATTGCAGCAATATGTTAGAGGAGGTAATATTGAATCAAAATTACCCGCCTGCTATATAAATAATCCTTCTTTGTTTTTTAAGGGGTTCAAAGTTTGAACATAGTTAAAGTTCTGGGAGAGAGAAGAGAAAAGAAGTAACTCTATGCCGGCCAATAGGAAATTGGACCGACCCCGCCCGGTATAGAGAGGAATTTGAAAAACTGCCCTGACGAGAACGGGGCGGTTGAAGATGGAGCTTATAAGGCCAAAGTTGGTCTGTTTATTGCTCAAATGGTCAGCGGTGAAAACCGTTATTAGGGATATTATGTTTATCAGAATTGCTAAGTTATTATATATCATAGCAATCATCGCTTGGGCGGGCAACGGCTCCGTGGCTTACGCCAATAGTGCGCCGACCATACTTCCCGTTGGAGATCAATATGTTACGGAAGGCCAAACGCTCCGCCTGCATATAACCGCCACCGATATCGACCATGATAAAATATCCCTGGGAGTGAGCGGTCAGCCGACCGGAGCGATCTTCGTCGACAGCGGTAACGGCGCGGCGAGTTTGATATGGCGGCCGGATTATGCCGGGCCGATGTCTTCGGAGGGGTCGCCATTTGCACTATCCTTCTGGGCCGGTGATGGAACGCAGGCGACGGTGTTGACCGCCAATATCTATGTCATAAACAGCAACAGAAGGCCGCTCATCGACGCCCCGACGGTCATTTCGGCGGTCGCGGGAAATCCAATTTCATTCAATCTATCGGCCAGCGATCCCGATCATGATGCTCTTAACTGGAGCGTGACGGGCAAGCCGGCCGGATCGATTTTTACAGCAGGCGAGCCGGCGCAGTTTTCGTGGGCGACGGTTTTCGCCGATTCCGGATCATACACGGCCGGATTCATAGCGAGCGACATTTATGGGGCTTCCGACACGGTGCAGGTGACTTTCCATATAGCACCGGCGGTGATATATGCCCTGACGATAGATACGGTCTCGGGTTATTCGGGCGACCTGGTTACGGAGCATATCCGGCTTTCCAACCTGGTTCCGATCCGGGGCTTTGATTTGCTTATCAATTACGACCAATCGGCCCTGAGCCTGGCGTCTTTGACCAAGACGGGAACACGAGCGGCCGGATTCGAATATTTCAATTATTATTTGAATGAGCGCGGCATCTCCGGAGATGTGCACGTTGTCGGAATCGCCGACATTGCCAACAGCATTGTCACGCCGCCACTGGCGGCAGGCGACGGTCCGATTATTTCGGCAACTTTCTATATCACGCGAGATTTGAATTTTGCCGGATTTGCCGTGCCGATAAATTTTGCTTTCGAGGATCTGGCTTATCGGACCGACAACACTCTGACCGATACGGCCGGCGCGCGAATAGAGCAGACGGCGATCGAGTATATCGACGGATTTGTCGCGATCAAGAAAGTGACCCAGAGCGCGCTGGGGGATATCAACCTGAACGGTCTGGCGTTCGAAATCGGGGACGCCATATACCTGACGAATTATTTTATCAACCCGGTTAACAGTCCTCTGAATAACGAGCAGCGGGCCAATTCCGATGTCAATCAGGACGGGCTCCCGGCCTCGATCGCCGACCTGGTTTATCTTATCAACCGGATAGTAAATTTAAGCGCGGGACTAAAGCCCCGTTACGATCATGAGAAAGTGGCGCTCTTGTCCGGCGACAAGCGGAACGAATTCAGCGTGGCCTTCGATTCCCCGGAAGAAATCGGGGCGGCCGTAATGACCCTGGAATTGAAGGGAACAGAGAATGACAATATCACGGTGGAGGCACCGCCGGAATCGCGGGGGATGCTGTGCAAGTGGCGCCGGGAAGGGAGCCTGCTCCGTATTCTCATTTACAGCGACAAGGGGAACCGCCTTCCGGCCGGAATCAACGAAGTAGTCAAGGTGACGGGTGCGGAAGCCAGGATCAAAGATATCCAGGTCTCGTCGGCGGACGGCACGATGATGCCGATTGTTTTCCGGGACGGTTCCGAAGAAATTCTGCCGAGGGGATTTTCATTATATCAAAATTTCCCGAATCCTTTCAATCCGACCACTGATATCAGTTTCGACTTGCCGGTGACGGCGCGGGTGGAACTGACGGTTTATGATTTGCTTGGACGCAATGTAAAGGTGCTGGCCGACGGAGTTTTCCCGGCGGGGCATCATACTCTGGTTTGGGACGGAAGAGATGAGAAAGGAAACAGCGCCGCCAGCGGAATTTACTTCTATCAGATCAAGGCGGCGGATTTTACGGCACGGAAAAAAATGATTCTTTTAAAATAAAGGTGTGTAAGATGGATTTTTTAAATACGATAACAAATCATAAATCCCTGAGGTGGATAATGCGTTCATATAAAATCCCATTGATAGTAATTTCAATCCTTATTGCCCTGGGCGAAATCGCCGGCGCTCAAGTGATCGATACATCGTACTATATTGATGTCGGTGATTTCAAGGCGCTTCCGGATTCGGTAGCAAGAGTCCCGGTACAAATCAAGAATCCGGCTGATGTAGGTGGTTTTATTATCCGCTTCACTTATGATACCACGGCATTGACTCCCTATATGATTGAGGGATCAAGCGGAGGTCCGAATATTGTCTATGACTCGCTGGAACTATTCGGCCGCGGTTTACTGTCCACCGGGATGGACAGTTGCGCGCCAAGCCCCGCTGATTGGAGGGAGTTGCCGGGCATATTTGCTCCGAGAGATACTTCAAGCCTGAATAATCCCAATAGAAATGCCATATTTGTACAATTCCTGCCGCCGCTCCCTCCTTTGGACACTACCTGCTTTCCATATTTCAGAGCCGGTGTTGTACCGGCTAAAGCGGATACGGTGGGGGGGATTTTGTACTTCCTGTTCAAGGTCAAACCTACGATTGCGGTCAGCAAGACCAAGCACTATTTGGTCCAGGTTCAGAACTCGACCAGCTCGACAGAATTTCGTGAAAATCAGTTTTCGAGCGTGGATGGAACTATAACGGTATATCCCCGCGCCACAGGGATATTAGGATATGGATATTTTACCTGCGATACCGCTGTAGCCGGTTGCCCGGATGGATTTCATACCTGCCCCACGGGTTGCTGCCCGGATACGATAACCTGCCCGTCCGGATATCATATCTGCGGCGACACCTGCTGCCCCGATGTGGTCGGCAATCATGCTCCGGTCGTGACCGATCCGGTGCCTTCGACCTATAGCATAATGCAGGGTGAGACGGTGACCTTTACGATCGCGGCCACCGACGTGGATGCCGGCGATGTGGTGACGCTGGAAGCGGTCAATTTGCCTTCCAATGCGACGTTTTCAAGCACGCCGGGGACGCAGAGCGCCAGCGGGCTTTTTTCGTTCACGCCGTCATTTACCCAGGAAGGGACATTCCCGGTGGGCTTTAAAGCCACCGATGATAATGCGGCAGTGTCGACAATTAAATATGTTACAATTACAGTCAATAAGGTTCTTAAAGATCGGCTCTTTTCGACATCATCTTATGGAACCGGGACGCGCCCGAACGGAGGTGTCCCGGGAGCGACGCCGGTCATATTCCCGATAGATCTGATTTCGGCTCAGCCGGAGGTTTACGGTATCCAGTTCGATATGTCATATCCGGGCGAAATTGCCCAAATAGACTCAGTTGTCGTGACCACCAGGACTCCCGAATATGTCGTTTATGAAAATATAGGATCGTATCCTGATTCGATAAGAGTATTTACGTTCGGTTTATCCAACGAGCCGATATTGCCGGCCGATACGATATCCAAGACGGCGGTCCTGAAGGCCTATATGTCGATAGATTCCGCGGCCACGGCCGGCGACTATCCGGTTCGGCTTTTCAACGGTTGGGAATCGGTGGATCCGAACCCGGAAATTGCGTCACTGGCTCTGGTGACCGATTCGGGCCTGGTTCAGGTTGACCGTTACGGCGATGTTAACCTCGATAAAATGATCAATGTGGCCGATCTGGTGAACGTGGTGGCCTATATTATCGGCAATTTCGGCTTGCCGGTTAGGAACTTCGCCACGGCTAATATCAATTTCGACGCGGTTGTCAATGTTGTCGACCTGGTCGGAATTATCAACATGATTCTCGGACAGCCGATGAGCCCGTCGCCGGCCCCTGTCGATTACTATAACGGGCAATTCGCTACTATGAAGATAGAGCACGGCGATTTGGAATCGGGGCAATTGACCAATTTGAACGTGCGCGGCGAATTTCCCGATCAGGTGGCAGGGGTGCAGTTGCAGGTGGATTATGATCCCGATGCCTTGGAATTGGGCACGCCGGTATTGCCCGAAGCCGCCAAGTCGCTTGTTCTGGCATATAATGATGACCACAAGGGCAGACTACGGATGGTTTTATACAGCCGCCAGACGCAGATGTCGTCAATGTTGATTCCCGCCGGCGCCAGCGACGTGGTGCGTCTCGAAGCGAAAACCAAACGACAGATAAAGGCGGATGACAATACGACCATACGAATCACCAAGGCCTATCTCTCGAATGCCCGGGCGGTTGAGATTCCGATGGATAATCCCAATCCGCCCATTGTCCCCACGACGTTTATGCTTTACCAGAATTACCCCAACCCGTTCAATCCGACAACCACGATTGAATTCGATATCGCCGGAACCGGCGGCGGGGTAACCAACAATGCCAAATTGAAAATTTACAATATTCTCGGTCAGCAGGTGCGCACCCTGGTGGATGGAGCGATGGTGCCGGGCCGTCATACGGTCATATGGGATGGAACCGATCAGGGCGGACATGGTGTCGCCACCGGTATTTATTTCTATCGCCTGGAGGTGGGCGGTAAGAGCCAGACCAAGAAGATGCTGTTGGTGAAATAGGAGACGCGGAAATGAAACTGCAACATAAATTAAGAAGCAGGAACGTAACCAGGGCGACATTCCTCTTGATCGCTATAATAATTGCCGGCCTTCCGTCCTTGGCATTAGCCCAGGCCAATCAACCGCCGGTATTAAATCCGATAGGAGCACAGACGGTTGATGAAGGTGCCAATCTCAATTTTGGCGTCAGCGCGACTGATGCTGAAAGTATCCCGATTTTGGCAACTTCGGCACTTCCGACGGGTGCGACCTTCACCGACAATGGCGACGGTACGGGGACCTTCGACTGGACCCCGACNTTTGCTCAATCTGGTCTATATAATGTTACTTTCTATGCGACCGATGATTCCGCCGCAGTCGATTCGGAGATAGTTGCAATTACAGTTAATAATGTGAACCAGGCCCCTGTTTTGGCGACAATCGGGGCGCAGTCGGTTAATGAGAATTCACTCTTAACCTTTGGCATATCCGCTACTGATCCTGATGGGACGACCCCGTCATTTACGACCTCGACTCTTCCGACCGGAGCCAGTTTCACGGATAATGGTAATGGAACGGGGACCTTTGACTGGACGCCGACCTTTGCTCAGTCCGGTAGTTATGACGTGACCTTCCGAGCGACCGATGGTTCTCTAGTAGATTCCGAAGTGGTTACGATTACAGTTTCTAATGTTAATCAGGCGCCGGTACTGGCGACGATAGGGGCGCAGTCGGTTAATGAGAATTCACTCTTAACCTTTGGCATATCCGCCACTGATCCTGATGGGACGACCCCGTCGTTTACAACTTCAACTTTGCCGACAGGAGCGAGTTTTACGGATAA